>WLOB01000153.1 GCA_009699505.1 Actinomycetota bacterium
GTCCCGCGGCCGGTCGTCCCGGGCAGCCGCCGAAACCCTGGCGGCCTCACGGCGGGCCGTGCCGGGTGCCCTCACCGCTGACGGCCGCGGCCCGTGACGGCGGCCACCACGAGGGCGACGCCGACCACGGCCACGAGGTAGAGGCCCCAGCCCGGCGAGGCAGAGAGGATCTCGTCCCCGCGGCCGGACACCTCCCGGATGTGGGCGACCCCGAGCACGGTCACGAGGAGGCCGACGATGCCGGTCGCGATCCTGCCGCGACGCGCGACGACGAGCAGGCCGCCCAGGACCCCGAGCACCATGACGATGACCGGATCGCTGCCGGCGCCGATCCCCGAGCGGCTGAACGGGCCGACGGTGATCCAGGGACCCAGACCGCTCGCCACCGCGGCGACGACGATGCCGGCACCCAGCGCGCCACGGCGGTCGACGACGAGGGTCATCGTCTCGCGTCGCTCCCCGGACGCCTCCCGGGATTCCCGTCCTGCCGGCCCGCGCGGGTCCGCATCCCGGCGGCCTGCACCCGTGGCGTCGGCGCCGCCGTCCGGCGAGTCCGGCGTGCCGGGGTCGAGCGTCGGCGGACCGGGTGCGGGCACGACGTCCTGGTCGGCCGACGGGCGCAGGGGTCGGCCGTAGGGACCGAGCGGTGGTGTGGACATGGAGCGGGGTCGCCCGCCGCGCCGTCCGTCTGCCGGCGATGGACGGACGGCCGACCCGCGACCGCGGTCGGGCGCTCAGTCCCGCGGCGCGATGGCGAAGACGCGCGCCGGGAAGCCCGAGCCCTCCGCCGGCTTCGGCCACGTCGCCACGACGATCGCGCCGGTCGCCGGCACGTCGCCCAGGTGGGCGACGAGCTCGATCTGCCACCGGTCCGCGCCGAGGACGTACGTCTCGGCGGGCGCCGCGCCGCCGGAGACGACGGCGCCCGGGTCGGTGTCCGTCGTGTCGTGGCCGACGGCGACCGCGCCGCGCTCCTCGACGAGCAGCCGCAGCGCGTCGACGCCCCAGCCCGGGTGGTGGGCGACCCCGTCGGCGCCGCGGTTGGCCATGGCCTCGCCGTCCGGCCAGCGCGCGTCCCAGCCCCACCACGCGGCGACGAACGCCCCGTCGGGGATCCGGCCGTGCTCCGCCTCGTGCGCGGCGACGTCCTCCGGCGACAGGGTGTGGTCGGCGTCGGCCGCGGCGCGGTGGCGGAGGTCCAGGACGACGAGCGGCAGCACCATCTCGGTGACCGGCAGCTCGTCGAGGAACCGCCCGCCGCGGGTGAAGTGCGCGGGCGGGTCGCAGTGCGTGCCCCACTGCCCGATGTGCGAGTAGCGGTGGGCCAGGAAGCCCGCCCCGTCGGTGCCGACGCCCTCGTCGAAGTGGAAGAGCGTCGTGCGCTCCTCGTCCGGGAACGCGTGGTAGTGCGGGATCCCGGGCCCGAAGGCGTGCGTCAGGTCGACCCAGCGGTGGGTGCGCAGCTGCGCGAGGAGCTCGGTCGGCGGGAGGGCGTCCATCGGCGGATGATCGCCGAGGGCGCGGTCGGCGTCGAGGCGGTCGGCCGCGGCGCGCCGGTGCCCCGCGCGGCACGGCGGACGGCGCACCTCGTGGAACGGTGCGCGACGGGACGCCGGTCGACGGCCCCCGGTGACCGCCCGGCCGCCCGCTCACCCGTCCCCGGACCACGGGTCGACCGTCGCCCGGCCTCCGACCGGCGCGACGCCCGGAACGCGCATCGCCGCGACGCCGAACGGGGTCTTGGGCATCGCCGCGACGATGCGGGCGTCGTCGAGGACGGTCCCCGCGTCGCCGAGGAACCGGGCCAGCGGGGCGGCCGGCACGCGCTCGGCGAGCCGGCGGAAGTGGTCGGGGAACCGCTCCGGCTCCGCGGCGAGGACCCGAAGGAAGATCGCGTCGAGCGCTCGGGTCCGCGCGGACCCGACGCGACCGTCCGGCGTGCGTCCCGCGACGACGTCGGCGACGACGTCCGCGACCTGGGCCTGGATCCGGCCGAAGGCGTACCCGCTCGACGGCCGCACCGCACCGCCCGCCACGCCGAGCGGGATCGCGTGGCGGGGACCGGGACGCGACGGCCCGTCGACCGTCATCGGGATCGCGCCCCGCTCCTCGTGGGTCACCGTCCGGCGGCCCGCCCCTCGTCGGTCGAGGTGCTCGTCGACGGCCCGCCGGCGCTCCGCCGCGGGCACGGCGTGCGTGCCGATCACCGTGTGCTCGACGAGCGCGCGGCGCTCGTCGAACGGCAGCACGTAGAGGAAGGCGACGCCCCCGGCCGGCTGCGGGACGTCGAAGTCCATGAGGGTCGCGAGCCCCGGGTCGAACACGGGCCGGGCGACCTCGACCTCGTGCCCGAGGAACGTCTGCCACGCCATCGGGCGCAGGCCGCGCAGCGCGGGGCTGCCGAGCGACAGGGCGTCGTAGACGAGGTCCGCCCGCAGCTCGCCGCGGTCGGTGACCGCGAGCCCGTCCCCCACCGTCCGCACCGACTCGCCCAGGCGCAGGTCGACGTTCGGGGCACGGTCCAGCCGGGCCAGGGCGTGGGCGTAGACGTCGGCGCCGTCCAGCCGGAGGTAGGGGCGCCGGTCGTCGTGGCGGACGACCCCGCCGATCTCCCAGCTCGACCACCGGTGCGAGGCGAGCTCGGCGAACGGGGTCGGGCGCACGTCGAACAGGCACCACGTCCGGTCGCGCCCGAACGTCGTACGGGCGTCGACGAGCGCGATCGGGTGCTCCACGCCGGCGTCGAGCAGGGCGCAGGCGAGGCTGAGGCCGGCGCAGCCCGCGCCGAGGATCAGGTGCCGCACGGCGCTCCTGCGCCGCGGACGCGGGCCGGGCGGACGGGCGCGGTCGTCGCGACCGCGTGCGGCGGGTCGGTGGGCGGGGACGGCGGGATGGGCGCCCCGCTACCCGGATGCGCGCCCGGGCCCCGGGACCACGGCGCGAACCGGTCGGTGCAGGCCGCACCGCCTCCCCCGGCGGCCCGGACCCGGGGCGGGCCCGCGGCCCGCCGGCGCACCGGCCGACGTCGGGCGCCGTCCCGGCGGTCCGCCGGTGCCCGAGGGGGTCGCGCTCGCCGGCGACGGACCCGGGCCGCACGAGCAGGCCGGTCCGACGCCCGGGACGTCGCCCCGGGATCATGGGTGGATGGCCGTCGAGCCCGACCGGACCCCCGGGGCGCCCCACGAGGGGCTCTTCGTCCTCGCCCCCGGCGACGGGGAGCCCGCGACGCCGGTCCTCGGGGCGACCACGACGCCCTGGGTGCTGGACCTCATCCGCCGGTTCCGCGCCGCCGGTCCGACGATGCGGGTCTGCACGCACCTCGCGGAGGACCCGGACCAGGCAGCCACGTGGCAGGCGTCGGCCCCCGACCTGCGGACCTGCCGCCGCGAGGGGTGCACGGCGGCGGTCCTCTCCGTACTCGAGGGGCGCCACGGCCGTCCGCTGCGCGACGAGCCGACCCGGTGCACGACGTGCGGCCGGGTGGGGCTGCCCGTCCGGGGCGTCGGCGTCGCGGTCGGCCCGACGATGCTGCGCGGGACGGTCTGCGAGGACTGCCTGGCCGCCCGGCCCGTGCCCACGCCGGCGTCGGCGACCGCGCCGGTCGAGGACGTCCCCGCCGCGGTCGCGTCCGCGCTCGAGGCCGCCGGGGAGCCGCTCGACGCCGCCCCGGACGAGGAGGGACCGGCGACCACCGGCCGACGCGCGTCGGCCGAGGTCTCCGGACGCCGGGCGCTCCGTCGTGGCTGGCTGCTGGCCGAGGCCTGCTGCAGGACGACGCCGGCCGGCCTCGACGCGGACCGGGCCGTCGTCGTCGGCCTGCTCGCCCGCGCCGCGAAGCTCGCGAAGGGCCTCGCGGCCCCGGGCCCGGCGGACGCGGCGTTCGCGCACGACCTGGCGCTCCGGAGCCTCGCCGAGACCACCACGACCCTGTGGTGGCTCCTGCGCGCGGACGCCTCGTCCGCGCGGACCTGGGCCGCCGCGTTCCGCGCGGCCACGTCCTCCCCCGTGGGGTCGGAGGCGGTCCGGGACCGCCTGCGGTCGCTCGGGCGCGAGGCGGACGGCCCGCTCCTGCTCGGCGCGGCCCCCGACGCGGCGCCCGGCACCTGGCCCGAGCTCGTCGCCCGGCACCTCGTGGACCGCCCGGGAGGCCTCGCGCCGGACCTCGGGCAGCCGGCCGTCGACCCGCTGCGCCTCCTGGTCGCCGGCGAGCACCTGTCCCTCGCGTGCGCCGACTACGCCGCCCGGCCGTCCGTGGACCTCGACCCCGACCTCGTGCGCCGGCTCGCCGACGAGGTGGGCGAGCTGCGCGCCGACGTCGAGGAGGCGCTCGCGGAGGCCGGATCCGACGGCGGGGGCGCCTAGGGTCGTCAGACGATCGCGGCCCCGCCCTGACGCTTCGCCCGGCGCCGGCTCGCCTCCCGTAGGCGGGACGGCCGACCGCCCGAACGGCCGACGGGCCGTCCCGCCGGCCGACCGGTCGTCCGCCTCAGCGGTCGCCCGCGGCGGCCTGCAGCACCGCGGCGTCGCCGTCGAGCAGCCGGCGGGTGGCGGCCGGGACCTCCGCGGCGTCGAGGGTCTTGCGGAACCGCTCCCACCGGCCGTCGAGGCCCTCGCGCAGGAGCTTCGTCCGGTCCTGCGGGTCCAGGCCGTCGACGGTGGCGACGAGCGACGCGACGCCGGCCGGCGTCGCGCGCACGGTGAACGTCGCCTCGGCGCGGGCCGGCGTGCCCGTCTCGCCGGGCGCCGTCACCACGACGGTGTGCCGGCCCAGGGGCAGCTCGTCCGGGTCGATCGTCGCGCCGGGCGCGATCGCCGCGCCGTCGAGGGTCGCCGTGGCGCCCGTCTCGTGCTGCAGGTCCAGGGCGAGGGACCGCTCGTCACCGCGGGTCAGGACGAGGCCGTCGCGCGGGGCCAGGATGCGGGCCTCGGCGGGCTTCGCGGGCGGCCGGACGTCGCCGTCCTGGGCCAGGCGCATGTTCCAGCCGACGAGCTCGCCGGCGCGGTTCGTGATGATCCCGTCGACGCCGTGCTCCTGCATCGTCGCCCACTCCGCGGCGCTGTCGACCGTGTAGGGCATGACCGCGATGCCGGCGTCGTTCAGCGCCTCGACGACCTCCGGCTTCCCCTTGATGGCCGTCCAGGACGGGTTGTACGAGACGACGCCGAGCGCCTTCGCCGTCGCGACGGGGTCGGCGTCGAGCGTGCCGCGCAGGATCATCGTCGGGATGGACGGCGCGTAGGCGCGGGCCCAGCGGACGATGTCGTCCGAGAAGCTCTGGATCACGGTGCGGTCGGCCATGCCGTTCGCCCGGACGCGGTCGATGATCGTGCGGACCTGCGCCTCCGTCTGCGGCGACTTGATCTCGAGCAGCAGGCGCGAGCCGCCCTGCTTCACGACCCCGAGCTGCTCGACCAGGCTCGGCAGGCGCTCGCCGGTGAAGACGGGCGAGAACCACGAGCCGGCGTCCAGGCCGCGCAGGTAGCCGCTGCCCAGGGACTTCAGGGCGCCGGTGCCGTCCGTCGTGCGGTCGACGGTGGAGTCGTGCAGGACCCACGGCTCGCCGTCGGCGTTGACGGCGGTGTCGTTCTCGACGAAGTCGGCGCCGGTACGGCCGGCGATCGCCATCGCGACGTCCGTGTTCTCCGGGGCGACGGAGGAGTAGCCGCGGTGGGCGACGACCTTCGGGACGGCGGTCCCGTCGTTGGGCAGGACGAAGGACTCCGGGGCCAGCGGCCGGATCTCGACGTCGTCGAACTGGACCTTCGCCCCGTTGGCGACGAGCCCGAACGCCCCGTCGGCGATGCGCGGCAGGCGGTTCGTCGTCAGGACCTGCCGGCCGTCCAGCGTCCACGTCGCGCGGCCGCCACGGACCTCGATCACGACCTGCACGTCCTTCCCGACGCCCGCGTCGGCCGGGGCCGATCCGGCGTCCGTGACGTTCCACGCGTTGCCGGCCGTGCGCTGCGCGAACTCGACGCCGTTGGCGGCCGTCGAGGCGGAGCGCAGCGCGGCCTGCGACCACGGGGGTGCGCCGCCCTTGGGCATGTCGAGCGCCAGCGCCGCCCACCGCGCCGCGTTGACGACGGACTCGAAGCGGACCGTCGCGGAGAACCGGAAGTCCTCCAGCCGGGTGCCGAAGGCGATCGTCGAGATCTGGCTCGTGCTCGCCGACCGGCCGACGAGCCGGCCGCCCTCGACGGTCCAGGCGCCCGAGCCGGGGCCCACGGTCCAACCGGCGGGCACGCGACCGTCGTCGAAGCTCTCGCGGACGACGGGTGCGGCGGGCTCCGCCGCGCCGGCCGCCGGGGCCGCGAGGACGACGGGGACGAGGACGACGGACGCGGTGGCGAGGGCCGTCGCGAGACGTGAGGGGGACCTGCGGGGGATGGTCATCCCCGCCGACGCTAGGGCCGGCCGGCGCCCCGGATGTTGCCGGGCGGTTGCCGGGTCGTGACACCCCGGTGAGCGTTCACGCGCCACCCCGGCCCGTCGGATCGCGCGTCGGACGACGCCCCGGGCACGCCGGTCGCCGCGGTGCGGCGCAGGCCGGCGAGGCGGTCGGTGGTGGCCGGGCGGCCCGCCCGTCGCGGCCGTGCGGCGCCCGGGGCGGGGCGGTTGCCCGAGGGTCGACCGGGTAGCCACGGCATCCTCGCCCCTCTCCCCCGGAGCTGCCCACCATGCCCATGACCGTCCCCGACTCCTTCGCCTACACGGCCCGCGCGGCCCACGACGTCGGGCTCGCCGCCTGGCTCGGCGGCGCCATGTTCGGCAAGTTCGCCCACAACCCGTCGCTGGTGCGCATCACCGCGCACGAGGAGCGGGGCGCCGTGGCCAACGCCGCGTGGAACGGCTACAACGTGATCAACACCGCCGGCCTGGCCGCCGCGGCGTTCGGCTGGGGCTCCTCGCGGCTGACCGAGACCGCCGCCGCGAACCTCACGTCCACGGAGCAGGCGCTGTCGCAGGCCAAGGACGTGCTCATGGGCGTCTCCGTCGCGACGGGGCTCCTCAGCAGCATCCAGGGCGCCCGACTGGCGAAGCAGGCCCCCGACGGTGCGGTGCCGGTGGAGACCGGCACGGTCCCCGCCCCGGAGACCCCGCGCACGGCCGCGCGGATCCAGCGCTCGCTCGGGGTGCTCGGTAACCTGAACATCGCCGCGGGCGTGAGCCTCGTCGCGGTCAACGCCGTGCTCGCCCAGACGAGCCACAGCCACCCGGCCAAGCGCCGTGCCCTCACCCGCTCGTCCACGCCGGGCGACTCGTCGACCAGCCCCCTGTGGCTCGCGCCCGCCGTGACCACGGTGCTCGCGGCGGTCGACGAGGCCCGCCGCCGCGCGAGCTAATCCCGCCGGGACCGGGCGCCGCGGTCGGCGGCGCGCTCGTCCGGGCGCCCGCCCGGTGCGAGGCGGACCGTCGAGGCGGCGCTCCCGGGGCGCTCCACCCCCGCGTCCGGCAGTGCGCGCACGTGTCCGGGCGCCGGCGAGGTCGTCGGGAAGATGGTGGCGCGGGGTCCCACCGCCCGGCGCGCCCTCGGGTCCTGCACCGCCCGGCCCTCGCGTCCATCTTCCTCGGGCGCGGTGCGTCCTTCATCGCCTCCGGCGCGATCGACGAGCGCCGGCCCGCGTCCCGGTCGCGCGTCCCGGGCCACGCCGGGCGTGCGCCGTATGCCGTTCCGGCGGCCGATCGCGCCGCGCGCGCGAAAGTTTCCGCACATACTCCACCCCATGTGCTTCGACGTCCGTGGTGGGGCCCGCCCCGCTGATCCGCCGCGATCAGGCGCCACGACCCCCGTCCCCCATGGGCGGTCCGGCGCCCGCGCCGCGGCCCCTGCGGGTGTGTCGACGTCCCACCTCCCCGGCGGTGACCGCGCGTGAACAAGAACCGTCCGCACCCCGTGCAGATCGGGATCATGGTGGCGTTCGCGCTGTCGTGCTTCGGTCTGCTGCTGTTCCTCTGGACGAGCTTCGGCGGCCCGGTGCCGCTGCGCGCCCAGCCGTACCAGGTGAAGACGGCCTTCGCTCAGGGCACCCAGCTGGCCGGCTACGCCGACGTGCGCGTCAGCGGGGTCACCGTGGGCAAGGTCACGAAGATCGTGCGCGAGGGCGGCAAGGCGCAGGTCACGATGAAGATCGACCCGAAGTTCGCGCCGCTGCCCAAGGACACCCGCGCGACGCTGCGGACGAAGACGCTCGTCGGCGAGACGTTCGTGAACCTCTCGTTCGGGTCGCGCAAGGACCAGATCGCCCGGCGGGCGTTCATCGCCGACGGCGGCACGATCCCGTCGCAGAACATCCAGCCGACGGTCGAGCTGGACCAGATCCTCGACGCGTTCGACGCGAAGACCCGCAAGGACCTCAAGGTCGTCCTGACCTCGATCGCCAAGGGCACCGACGGGCAGGGCAAGAACCTCAACGCCGCGGTCGGCCAGATCGCGCCGCTCTCGGAGGGCGCGGACGGCCTGTTCGACATCCTCAACCGCCAGACGGCCGAGGTGCAGTCGGGCAGCAACGACTTCGCCACGACGTTCGCCGCGGTCGGTCGTCGCTCCGGCGCGATCCAGGGGATCGCGGAGGGTGGTCGCCAGCTCCTGGAGACGACCGCCGCGATCACGCCGGCGCTGCGCGACACGCTGCGCACGCTGCCGTCGTTCGGCCGCGAGACCCGCCGGTTCATGACGACGGTCGAGGCGACCTCCCGTGCCGCCCGCCCGGCGATCGCGGACCTCCGGCCCGTCACCCCGCTGGTCCGCCCGGCGCTGCAGCGCCTCGCGGTCCTGGCGCCGCAGCTCGAGCAGACCCTCGTCGAGCTCGACCCCGTCCTGGGGCGCGTCCGGACCGGGATGCCGCCGATCCGCCGGCTGCTGACCGCCCTGCGGCCGGTCTCCGACGGCCTCGAGCCCGTCACGCAGGACCTGCTGCCGATCGCGCGGTTCGTGAACCTCTACAAGCGCGAGCTGTCGATCACGTTCGCCAACGCCGGCGCGGCCACCCAGGCCACCGCCCCCGACGCCCTCGGCGTCCAGCGGTCCTACCTGCGCCTGCAGCTGCCGATCAACGGCGAGACGGTCCAGGGAGCCACCCGGCGCAACCCGAACAGCCGGTTCTCCCCCTACCCGCGTCCCGGCGAGCTCGAGCTGGCGGGCACGGGACGCAACCCGTCCTTCTCCTGCGACCACCTCGGCAACTCGTCGGGCATCCTCACCGGGATCCTCGA
>WLOB01000154.1 GCA_009699505.1 Actinomycetota bacterium
CGGCCCGGCCACCGGAGGCGCGGCGGGGCGCCACCGCCCGGCCCGGCACCGCCCCGGGGCGGCCGGGGATCTCGCGGGCGCCCCGGTACGCTTGCCCGCAATGGAAGAACGGATCGCCGAGCTCCGCGCCGCGGGGGAAGCCGCAGTCGCCGCGGCCACCACGACCGACGAGCTCGAGGAGCTCCGCGTCCAGCACCTCGGTCGCAAGGCGGAGCTGCCCAACCTGCTCCGCGACGTCTCCAAGCTCGAGCCCGCGCAGCGCGGGATCGTCGGCAAGGCGGCCAACCAGGCCCGCCAGGCGCTCCAGGCCGCGATCGACGCGCGCGTCGCCGAGCTGCAGGAGTCCGAGCTCGACGCGCAGCTCGTCGCCGACCGCGTCGACGTCACGCTGCCCGGCCGCCCGGAGCCCGTCGGCGGGCTGCACCTCCTGACCCGGGTGCGCCGGGACATCGAGGACATCTTCCTCGGCCTGGGCTTCGACGTCGTCGAGGGGCGGGAGACCGAGACGGTCCACTACAACTTCGACGCGCTGAACCACGCCGAGAACCACCCGGCCCGCGACCGCGCCGACACGTTCTACCTGGCCCCGTCGCCCGTGCTCGACGGGGACGTGCAGCGGCTGCTGCGCACCCACACCTCGCCGATGCAGGTGCGCCACATGGAGGCCGCCGAGCCGCCCGTGGCGATCATCGTGCCCGGGCGCGTCTACCGGCCCGACAGCGACGCGACGCACACGCCGCAGTTCCACCAGGTCGAGGGCCTGTGGATCGACACGGACACGACGCTGGCGGACCTGAAGGGCGTCCTTCTGAGCTTCGCCCGGGCGATCTTCGGCCCGGACCGCGAGATCCGCCTGCGTCCCCACTTCTTCCCGTTCACCGAGCCGAGCGTCGAGATCGACGTCTCCTGCCACCTCTGCGGCGGCACGGGGCAGCTCCGCGACGGCGCGCGCTGCCCGCTGTGCAAGGGCACGGGCTGGATCGAGATCCTCGGCTCCGGGATGGTCGACCCGAACGTCCTCTCCGCCGTCGGTCGCACGGAGTACGACCCCGAGCGCGTGCAGGGCTTCGCGTTCGGCATGGGGATCGAGCGGATCGCGATGCTGCGCTACGGCCTCTCCGACCTGCGCCCGCTGTACGAGAACGACGTCCGCCTGCTGGAGCAGTACGCATGAGCCCGCTCCGCGCCCCCGGCGCCCCCGTCACGACGGCGCGCCCCACGACGGCCCCCACCCGGACGGAGGCGGTCGCGTGAAGGCCCCGATGAGCTGGCTCGGCGAGTACGTCGACCTGAGCGGCCACGACGCGACCGAGGTCGCGGCCCGCCTGAACGTCACGGGCACCGAGCTCGACCGCCTGATCCACCACGGCGTCGAGACGCCGGAGCGGATCGTCGTCGGCCGCGTGCTGACGTGCGAGCCGCACCCCGACGCCGACCGCCTGCGCGTCACGACCGTCGACATCGGCGCGGACGAGCCGTCGCAGATCGTCTGCGGCGCGCCGAACGTGGCCCAGGGCCAGGTCGTCGCGGTCGCGACGATCGGTGCCGTCATGCCCGGCGGCATGAAGATCAAGAAGGCGAAGCTCCGCGGCCAGGAGTCGCGGGGGATGATCTGCTCGGCCCGCGAGCTCGGCATCGGCGAGGAGCACGACGGCATCCTCACCCTGGACACCGTCCTGCCCGACGCGGCCGCGATCGCCCCCGGCACCCCGTTCTCCGACGTCCTCCCGCACGCGGACGACGTCCTCGACCTCGAGATCACCCCGAACCGCCCGGACTGCCTCGGGCTCTACGGGATCGCCCGGGAGGTCGCCGCCGCCACGGGCGCCGAGCTGCGCCCCGCGCCGTGGACCGCGGCCGGCGCCGAGGCCGCCGGCACGACCGCGGGCCCCGGCGAGGACGCCACGGAGGGCACCGGTGCCGCGGTCGACGCCGCCGGCGACGCGATCGACGGCTTCGCGCTCGAGGTCACGACGCCGCGCTGCCCGCGCTTCACCCTGCGGCTGTTCGAGGGCGTGACGGTCGGTCCGTCCCCGCTCTGGATGCAGGCCCGGCTCTCCGCCGCCGGCCAGCGCCCCATCAACAACGTCGTCGACATCACGAACTACGTCATGCTCGTGACGGGCCAGCCGCTCCACGCCTTCGACGCCGACCGCGTCGCCGGCGGGTCGCTGACCGTGCGCGAGGCCGCCGACGGCGAGCAGCTCGAGACGCTCGACGGCACGACCCGCACGCTGAAGGCCGGCGAGCTCGTCATCGACGACGCCGACGGCCCGACGTCCCTGGCCGCCGTCATGGGCGGCGCCCGGTCCGAGGTCCACGAGGGCACCACGCGCGTGCTGCTCGAGGTCGCCTCGTGGGACGGGCCGACGATCCACCGGACCGCGCACCGCCTCGACCTCTTCAGCGAGGCCGCCTCGCGCAACGCGAAGGGGCTCGCCCCGGAGCAGGTCGACTGGTCGCAGGCGCTCGCCACCCGGCTCCTGCGCGAGACCGCGGGCGCCTCGCGCGTCGGCGGGACGCTGTCGGCCGGCTCCTGGAACCCCGCCGTGGTCCCGCCGCCCCTGGCGGTCCGCGAGGCGCGCGTGCAGCGCGTCCTGGGCACCGCCGTCCCGCGTCCCCGCCAGACGGAGCTGCTCGACGCGCTCGGGTTCTCCGTCACGGACGCGGAGCCCGATGCGGCGGAGGGCACCGGCACGCTGCAGGTCGTCGTCCCGGCCGAGCGCCGCGCCGACGTCACGCGCGAGATCGACCTGATCGAGGAGATCGCGCGGCTCGGCGTCGTCGCCGACCTCGAGCCGACGCTGCCGACCCGCCGGCGCACCGTCGCCGCCCGGCTCACGCCGCGCCAGCGCGCCCGCCGCCGCGCGGAGGACGTGCTCGTCGGCCGGGGGCTGCAGGAGGTCGTCGGCTGGTCGTTCACCGACGCCGGCGCCGCCGGACGGCTGGGCCTCGAGCCCGGCGACCCGCGTGCCGCCGCCGTCGTGCTGGACAACCCGCTGAGCGAGGACCAGGCCGTGCTGCGGCCGACGATCCTCGTCTCGCTGCTGGACGTCGCCCGCCACAACCGCACCCGCGGCGTCGAGGGCCTGCGGATCTTCGAGACCGGCACGGTGTTCCGCGACCAGCCCGACCCGGTCCGGCCCGACATGCCGTACGAGCACCTGGCGATCGCCGCGCTCGTGCAGGACGACCTGTTCGCCGCCAAGGGCCTGCTCGAGGCGCTGATGGACGGGCTGCGGATCGACGACTGGTCCGTCGAGGCGACGGCCGACGTCGCGTTCCTGCACCCCGGCCGCGCCGCCCGGATCACGGTCGGCAGCGGGGAGACCGCGGTCGTCGTCGGCCTGCTCGGCGAGGTCCACCCGCGCGTCGCCGGCCGCTGGGACCTGCCGCGCGTCGCGACGTTCCTCGTCGACCTCGACACGCTGCTGCCGCTCGTGCCCGAGCAGCGGCCGTTCCGGCCGGTCGGGGCGTTCCCGGACGCCCGGTTCGACCTGGCCGTCCTCGTCGGGGACGACGTGACCGCGGCGAAGGTCGTCGCCGTCGCCCGGAAGGCCGGCGGGGCGCTGCTCGAGGACGTCTCCGTGTTCGACAGCTACCGCGGCAAGGGCGTCCCCGAGGGCCAGGTCTCCCTGGCGCTGCATGTGCGCCTGCGGGCCGCGGACCGCACCCTCACCGAGGACGAGATCGGCGGCACCCGCGAGGCGATCGTCTCCGCGCTGGCCGAGCAGGTGGGCGGGGTGCTCCGTGGCTGAGCGCGCCCCGCGCGTCGCGGTCCTCGGCGCCTCCGGCTTCGCCGGGGCCCTCGCCGCCCGGCTCCTGCACCGCCACCCGTACTTCGAGCTGGGCGAGATCACCGCCCGTGCCGAGGCGGGGATGCGCTTGGACGAGCTCTACCCGCACCACCGGGTCCCGGTCGAGCTGACCGACCCGGACCTCGACCGCATCGGCCGCGACCACGACGTCGCGATCGTCGGCTACCCCCACGGCGCCTCGAGCGAGGCCGTCGCGGCGCTGCACGCCCACGGCCTCGTGGTGCTGGACCTCTCCGCGGACTTCCGCCTGCAGGACGACGCGGTCTACCGCGAGTGGTACGGCGACGTCCACGTGGCGCCGGACCTCTTCGGCACCGCGGTCTACGGGCTGCCCGAGATCCATCGCGACGCACTGCGCGAGGTCCGCGACGGCGGGCGCCTCATCGCCGGCCCCGGCTGCTTCCCGACCGCGACGATCCTCGCGCTCGCCCCGCTCGCCCGGGCGGGCCTGCTGCAGGACGTGATCGTCGACGCGAAGACCGGGGTCTCCGGCGCCGGTCGCAAGCTCGCGCGGACGACGCACTACGTCGACGTGTCCGAGAACGTGCACGCCTACGGGGTCGCCGGCCACCGCCACCAGCCCGAGATCCGCCAGGAGCTCGGGGCGCTCGGCATGGACGGCGCCGTGCAGCCCGTCTTCGTCCCGCACCTCGTGCCGGTCGACCAGGGCGAGCTCGTCTCGGCCTACGTCCGCGCCCCCCGCGACGTCACCGCCGCGGAGGTCGCCGACCTCTTCCGCGAGGCCTACGAGGGCGAGGCCTTCGTCGAGCTGACGACCGCCGAGCCGGGCATGCGCGACGTCCAGGCATCGAACCACGCCCGCATCCGCACCCACGTGGACCCCCGCTCGGGCCACGTCCTCGTCTTCGCGACGATCGACAACCTCTGGAAGGGCACCTCGAGCCAGGCGGTGCAGTCGCTGAACGTGGCGGTCGGGCGGCCGGAGGACGAGGGGCTGCGGGGGTAGGGGAGGGGGACGGACGCCTGCGTCCCGTCCGACCTCGGCGGCGGAGCGTCGCCCGCCGGGAGTCGGCGACCCGGGTGCCGGCGGCCCGCCCGCCCTACCGGGTGACGGTCACCCGTCGGGCGGCCCGCGCGCTCCCCGACGCCGAGCGGACGACGACCTCGAGCGTCCCGGTGACGCGCGCCGCGCGCCGGACGCGGGCCCGGAGGCCCGCCGGGACCCGGAGCACCACCGTGGCGGCTCCCGGACGGCGGAGGGTGGCCCGGCCCGTCGCCACGGCCGTGCCGGCCCGCACGCGGAGGCGCCGGGCGGTGGCGCGGTCGACCACGAGCGAGGCGCGGGCCGTCGCCCCGCCGGTCTGACGGATGCGGACCGCCCATCCGGAGCGCGTCAGCGCGGAGGTGCGCGGCGGCCGGAGCGTCGTGAGCCGCACGGTGGGCCGTGCCGGTGCCGCGGGACGGGACGTGCCCGGCCCGAGGCCCGCCGGGGGCGTCGGAGCCGGGCGGCCCAGGGCCGCCAGGAACGCGGCCAGCGCGGCGTCGGGGTCCGACTGCGACGGCGCGGGTCCGGGCGCGGCGGGGCCCGGCGCGGTGGAGCCGGCCGGAGGCGGGCCGGGACCGGCGGACCCGTCCGCCGGCGCCGGCGGCTCGGGCGGGGCCGTCACGACGAACGTCGCGGCGGCCGTCTCCGGCGTCGCGAACGGCGCCGCCGTCAGGGTCGCCGAGGGACGCCGGGCCCCGGGCGTCGCGCCGTCGTCGACCCGTGCGAGCACGGTCCACGACTCCGCCGCGCGGTCTGCCGGCAGAGGCAGGTCCCAGGTGAGGGTCCGTCCGTCGGACGCCGGAGCGGGGTCGCCCGCGGGGACGCCCGCGAACGACAACCCCTCGGGCAGCGTCAGGCGCGTCCGCGCGGGGGTCGTCCGGGCCACGTCGGGCCCGAGGATCGCCACCTGCACCGGGACGACGTCGCCGGGCGCGCCGCTCGGCACGGGGAGCCCGACGTCCACGGCGGCGGAGGGCCGGGGCAGCGTGCGATCGGGGGCCCCGACGCCCCTCGAGGACGAGGCCCGGTCGTCGGTCGAGGTGCCGTCCGCGTCGTTGGTCACCGACGCGGACGTCGTCACCCGGTCCAGCGGGGCGTCCGCCGGGGTGGTGGCCGTGAGGACCACGGGCGGCAGGTCGGCGAGCGGGAGGACCGGACCGTCCCGGCGGCAGCGGAGCTCGGCGCACGTCCATCCCTCGCCGGCGAGGGTGCCGCCGAAGGGCGCTTCGACGTCGAGGGTCGTGGGGCGGTCCGTGGCGCCGGCGCCGACGTTGCGCACCCGCACGACGGTGCGGGTGGCCAGGCCGGGACGGAGCACGCCGTCCGACGAGACCGCCGGGGCGAGGTCGACCCGGCCGGCGCCGACGCCGACGGTCGCGGTCGCCGTGTCGTCGACGGCGACCTGGTCGCCGGGGTGCACGACGCCGACCCCGATCGTCGCCGGGCGGGCGCCGTCGCGGCCCTGCGGGCGCACGCGCACGCGGAGCTCCGGGAGGCGGCCGCCCGGGACGACCTCGCGACGGGTCGTGCACGCCTGCGCGTCGCACTCCCAGTCGCTGCCCCGGGCCTCCAGGTCCACGGTGGTCGGCGCGGCGAGGAGCACCGTCGTCGCGGACGACGTGGTGCGGGAGCCGCCGTTGTGGACGGTGGCGACGAGGGTGGTCTCGTCGCCGTCCGCGAGCGGGTC
Organism: Actinomycetota bacterium; assembly: GCA_009699505.1. GTDB lineage: Bacteria > Actinomycetota > Thermoleophilia > Solirubrobacterales > Solirubrobacteraceae > Patulibacter. Next base: position 6,512 of record WLOB01000154.1, read on the forward strand.
GCCGCCGCTCAGCGCGATCCCGAGATCGACCGGGGGACGGCCGACGGACGGGACGACGGACGCGGCGGCGTGCCGGCCGGGCCCGGGCGAGACGACCGACGCGGTCCAGGGATCCGCGGGGGCACGGCTCTCCACGTCGATCGCGGGGAGCTGCGCCCCCGGCGCCGGCACGTCGGCGGCCGTGCAGCGGCGCTGACGGCGGGTCGCCGTGGCCTCGCAGGTCCAGCCGTCGGCCCCGGCGTCGTCGACGCCGGCGAGCAGGACGACCACCGGGCCCGCCGGGGCGCCGGTCCCGACGTGCGCGACCCGCAGGCGACCGCGGACCGGGCCGTCGTACGGGGTGGGTGTCGTCCCGTCGAAGGCCACGCCGACCTCGGCGCCGTCGGGGCTCCGCTGCTGCAGCACCGAGGCCGTCGACCGGTCGTTGCCCGCGGGCGGGTCGCCGTCGCCCGAGACGGTCGCCGTCAATCCGCGGTCGTCCGGGGAGGACCCGTTCTCCTCGATCTCCGCCGTCAGCGGTGGGGCGGCGTCGCCGGCGTCGAGGACGTCCCCCGTCAGACGGCAGACCCGACCGCCGACGGGACACGTCCACCCGGCTCCGGAGACCGTCGCGCGCTGGCCGCCGACCGCGGCCACCTCGACCTCGACCGGCTCGACGGAGCGCGCCGTGCCGAGGTTGACGACCCGGATCTCGTGCCGGATGGTCCGCCCGCGGACCGCCGGCTCCGCGGTGCCCACCGCGACCGCCACGTCGGACGCCGACTGCGGCAGGGGGCCCGCGGACGCCGTGGCGGTGGTGCTCCTGGCCGCGTCCGATCCCGAGGTCACGCTGGCGGCCTGTGCCTGCATGGCCGGGGCGGCGCCGATCAGCGGCGCCGCGCGACGGACCGGCAGCGCCGGCGCCGATTCGCCGGGCCCGAGGGGCGCCCGGAGCAGGCAGCGCTGCGTGGCGACGGCGCAGCCCCAGGCCGGGGCGCCGTCCGCGGGGACGTCGGGGAAGCTCACGCTGCCGCCGAAGATCGGCGTCGGCACGACCACGCCGCCGGGCAGGATCAGCGACGAGCCGAACGCCACCTCGACCGGTGCCGTGGTCGCACGGTCCCCGACGTTGCGGACGCGGGCGACGAACCGCGACGGGCCGCCCGGCGCAGGGGCCCCGTCCGCGGCGAGCGAGATCGCCACGTCCGCCGACGCGGGGGAGCCGGCCGGGACGGTGGTCGACGCGCCGGAGTTCTCCGGCACGGTGTCGTCGTCGGAGACCGCCTCGACCGACGACGCGACGACGACCGGGGGTGCGGGCGTCGAGACGCCCGCCGTCGCGGTGCGGACCAGCGGCGGCAGGGTGTCGCCCGGGGCCAGCGACCCGTCGTGCACGCAGGTGGCGGAGAGGCGCTCGCACTCCCATCCGGCCGCGGTCGTACCCGGGACCTCACGGTAGACGTCGCTGTTGCCGGCGTGGGCCCGGATCGGGCCGGAGATGGTCTCGGACCCGTCGTTGCGGATGCGCTGGACGAGCCGCGCCGCGCCGCCGGGCAGCGCCGCGGGCGGCCCGTCGAGGGTCGAGGTGAGGTCGCCGCCCGCGGCGCGCGGCACCAGGACCGTCGAGCTGTCCGACTGGCGCGCCCCCTCGGCGCTCAGGCGGCCGCGCAGGCGGAGCGGGCCCGCCACGTCCGTCGCCGTCCGGACGACCACGGAGATGCCGCGGCCCGTGGTGGACGTCCCGGCGACCGTGCAGCGCAGCGCCGTCGTGCAGGTCGCTCCCGTGACGCGCTCGACCACGACACCGGGGTCGGGGTCGAGGCGGAGCGCGACGGGGCCGGCCACGGGCAGGTCCGCGGCGACCGAGCCGCGGAGCGTCGTCGGGACCCCGGGCTGGACCAGGGTGGAGTCGCCCATCCCGAGGGACAGCGTCGGCACCGGGCCGCGGGCCGCCGGGAGGACCGCCTGGTACTGCTCGACGCGGGTGCCGTCCGGGCGCAGCAGCACGGCGCGGACGGTGTCGGAGTCATCGGACCGCTGCGCGGGCACGACGGCACCCCGCAGGGCCGGGAGCGTCGCGCCGGCGGCGAGCGGGCCGGCGTACCGGCACGTGTCGGCGCACCGCCACCCGTCGCCGGACTCGCCCTGCCAGCCGAAGGGACGCACCGCGACGGACCCCGGGATCGCGGCGCCGGTCGTGTTGGTCACGACGAACGAGACCCGTCCGGTCCGCTCCGTGGTGGCGGGGACGAGGGCGTCCCACGTCCCGACGAGGTCCACCACCGCTTCGACCGGGGCCGGGGCCAACGGGGTGGCCGTCGCCGCGTCGTTCGTCGTGTCGGCGTCGGTCCCGGCAGGAGCGCGGACGGTCGCCCTGATGCCCCCGACCGGAGCGATGGCGACCACGGGGCCCGGGAGCGGATCGGGGGCGGTCAGCTCCCACGAGAGCTCCGGCAGCGCACCGCCGACCGGGACCGGCCCGTCGTGGGCGCAGCTGCGACTCCCGCGCAGGGCCGGGCCGCAGGACCAGCCGGCCCCGGAGGCACGGCCGTCGAGCGCGGTGTTGAGACGCACCGTCGTGGTGCCCGCGACCGGCATCGCCCCCGTCGTGCGCACCGTCACCGGGACGACGGTGGAGCCGCCGGCACGGGTCAGGGCCGGGTACGGCCCGAACGCGACGGTGACGTCGCCGGCGCGGGTGCCGGTGGTGGCCTCGGCGCCG
>WLOB01000155.1 GCA_009699505.1 Actinomycetota bacterium
CTCGTGGCCGCCGCCGGCGCCGTCGCGGCCGCCGACCGGCTCGTCGAGCGCACCCTGGACTTCGCCCGCGAGCGCCAGGCGTTCGGGCGCTCCATCGGCAAGTTCCAGGGCATCCGCTGGAAGTTCGCGGAGATGGCCACGAAGATCGAGGCCGGCCGCCAGATGACCTACAACACCGCCTGGCGCGTGATGCAGGGCGAGTACCCGGTGCGCGAGATCTCGATGGCGAAGCTCTACACCTCGCGCATGGCCTGCGAGGTCGCCGACGAGTGCCTGCAGATCCACGGCGGCGCGGGCTACATGAAGGAGTACGGCATCGAGCGCGCCTGGCGCGACCTGCGCCTGAACCGCATCGGCGCGGGCACGGACGAGACCATGCTCGAGGTCATCGGCCGGAGCTACGGCCTGTGAGCACGACGGAGCGGCCGACGGCGGCGGTCGGCGAGCCGACCCTCGCCACGCCCGACGCGAACGGCGCGGAGGCGGCCGCCCCGGGGCAGGGCGCGGCCGCCGCGGCCTCCTCGAGCGTCGACCACGGCGCCGCCCGGCTGCCCGACCCGCCGTTCCTCGCGGAGCACGAGGAGCTGCGCACGTCGATCCGTCGCTGGGTCGACGCGGAGCTCAAGCCGCACGTGCAGGAGTGGGAGGACGCCGAGTGGGTGCCCTCCTCCGTCTTCCGCCGCGCCGGCGAGCTCGGGTTCCTCGGCCTGGCCTACCCGTCGGAGTACGGCGGCCAGGACGGCGGGCCGCTCCACGAGGCCGTGTTCCAGCAGGAGCTCGCCCGCTCGGGCTCCGCGGGCCTGGCCGCCGCCATCGGGGCCCCGATGACGATCGCGACCCCGCCGATCCTGAAGTTCGGCACGGAGGAGCAGCGCCGCCGCTGGGTCCCGCCGGTCCTCACGGGCGAGAAGGTCGCCGCGCTGGCGATCACCGAGCCCGGCACCGGCAGCGACGTCGCGGGCGTGGGGACGACCGCCCGGAAGGTCGACGGCGGCTTCGTCGTCAACGGGGAGAAGTGCTACATCACGGGCGGCGTCCGGGCCGACCACCTCGTGGCGGCCGTCAAGACCTCGGAGGAGGGTGGCCACGGCGGCATCTCGTTCCTCGTCATCGAGCGGCCGCCGGCGCCCGAGGGCTCCGAGGACGACCCGGCCCTGCTCGGCGCGGACCGCGGCGACGGGATCACCGCGCGGCCGCTGCAGAAGCTCGGCTGGCACGCCTCGGACACGGCGCTCATCAGCCTGCAGGACGTCTTCGTCCCCGACGACCACCTGCTGGGGGAGCTGCACGGCGCCTTCAAGCTGATCATGGCCAACTTCGCCTGGGAGCGCATCTCGATGGCGCTCGGCGCGGTCGCCGGGATGGACGCGGTCCTCGAGACGACGAAGGCCTACGTCGCGGAGCGTAGGGCGTTCGGCCGCCGGATCGCCGACTTCCAGGGCACCCGGTGGGCGCTGGCCGAGATGGGCACGAAGGCCGAGGCGTGCCGCGCCCTGACGTACGAGGCGCTGCGCAAGCACGACCTGGGCGTCGTCACCCCGATGGAGGTCGCGCAGGTCAAGCTGATGACCCAGCGGGCGATGGTCGAGGTGGCCGACGGCTGCCTGCAGCTGCACGGCGGCGCCGGCTACATGAAGGAGTACGGCGTGGAGCGCGCCCTGCGCGACGCGCGCCTGGGCCCGATCGGCGGCGGCACCGACGAGATCATGAAGGACGTCATCGGGCGGATGATGGGGGTCTGAGGACCCGCCGGACCGGAGCGGCCGACCGCCGCGCGGGCCCCGCTCGGGCGCGGGCGGGTCGACCGCGGCCCGCCCGGCTCCGGGTGCGTCGGCCGCCGAGCGGACCCGTGTGGTCCGGCCCCGGGTCGGGCCGCCCGGTGCGCCGCGGCCCCGCGGGGGTACGGGCGGGGCCATGGAGCTGCGGCGGATCGACCAGGGCCTCTGGCGGTGGACCACCCCGCACCCCGACTGGCGTCCCGCCGAGCCGGGCTCCGTCGAGGACTGGGACCGCGAGGTCGGCTCCGTCCTCGTGAACGCCGCCGACGCGACCGTCCTGATCGACCCGCTGGTCGCCGACGACGACTGGGACGACCTCGACGCCCAGGTCACCCGGTGGGGCCTGCCCGTGGTCGTCGTCACGACGATCGGGTGGCACGCGCGTTCCCGGGACGCCGTCGTCGAACGCTGGTCGGGCCGCGCGGTCGGGCCCGGCGACGACCTGCCCGTCGGGGTGGAGCTCGTCCCGGTGCAGGCCGCAGGCGAGTCCATGGTCTGGTTGCCCGCACACCGGACGCTCGTCCCCGGCGACCGCCTGCTCGGCGACCCCGCGGGCGGGCTGCGGACCTGCCCCGACTCGTGGCTGGGATCGCTCCCCGCCCCGCTGGACCACGCGGGCCTCGTCCTCGCGCTGCGACCGCTCCTCGAGCTCCCCGTCCGCCGCGTCCTCGTCTCCCACGGCCCGCCGGTCCTCGAGGACGGGCGCGCGGCGGTGGCCCGCGCGCTGGCCTGAGCGGCGCGGCGGCGGGCGGCGGTCCGACGACGGAGGACGCGGGGCGGGCGGCCGTGCGACGACGGGCGACGCGGCGGCGGGCGGGCGTCCTGCGCGATGCTCCCGGTCCGGAGCACCACGACGGAGGAGCAGGACATGGGCGTACTGGACGGCAAGGTCGCGATCGTCACCGGATCGGGGCGCGGCATCGGGCTGGCGACCGCGCGGCTCCTCAGCGAGCAGGGCGCGACGGTCGTGGTCAACGACCTCGACGACGACGTCGCGCGCGAGGCCGCCGACGGCCTGCCCGGCGAGACCTCGGTGGTCACCGGCGACCTGACGAAGCCGGACGTCCCCGACCGCGTCGTCGCGCAGGCGATCGACGCGCACGGCCGCATCGACATCCTCGTCAACAACGCCGGCTACACGCTCGACGCGCCGCTGCACAAGATGACCGACGAGGCGTTCGACCGGATGCTCGCGATCCACACCGTGGCCCCGTTCCGCCTGATCCGCGCCGCCGCGCCGCACCTGCGCGAGCCCGCGAAGAAGGAGCGCGCCGAGGGCGTCGAGGTCTTCCGCAAGATCGTCAACGTCTCGTCGATCTCCGGGACCTTCGGCAACGCCGGCCAGGCGAACTACGCCGCGGGCAAGTCCGCCGTCGTCGGGCTGACGAAGACCCTGGCGAAGGAGTGGGGCCAGTTCAAGGTCAACGTCAACGCCGTCGCGTTCGGGTGGATCGAGACCCGCCTGACCGCCGTGAAGGACGAGTCGAACGTCACCGAGATCGACGGGCAGCGCGTGCAGCTCGGCATCCCGGAGGCCGCGCGCGAGATGGCGGCGATGAGCGTCCCGCTCGGCCGCGCCGGCACCCCGGAGGAGGCCGCCGGCGGCGTCTTCTTCCTGTGCTCGCCGTGGGCGGACTACGTCTCGGGCCAGACGCTGCACATCACCGGCGGTGCGCCGGGCGGCATGACGGGCTGAGACGCGGCGGCGCGACGGACCGCGACGGCGGTACGTTCGTCGCCCCGACGCGGCCGGCGCCGCGGGGTCCCGCTGCGCCGGTCGGTGCGTCGGGGGCGATCCGTCCCGGGGTTCGCCGCCGACGGGCCCGGTCCTCCCCCGCCGCTCAGCCGCCCGGCGTCCAGGCCTTCGCCGCGGGACGGCCGCCCTCGCCGACGACGGCGTAGAGGGTCTTGATCTGGTCGAAGATCGCGTCGGCGACCGACTGGGACTCCTCGCGTCCCGCGTTGCCGGGGCCCTGGCGCTCCCACCGCAGCGGCTCGCCGAAGAGGATCGTGATCTTCGGGAACTGCCCGCGCTTGAGGTTGCGCACGTGCGAGGAGCCGTGGATCGCGCACGGCAGGATCGTCGCGCCGCTCTCGATGGCGATGCGCCCGATGCCCGGCTTCGCGCGCTCGGCCAGGTCGCCCGTGCGGGAGCGGCCGCCCTCGCAGTACATCGCCATCGCGCCGCCGCGGTCGAGGATGGCGTGGACCGTCTCGAACGCCTCGTCGTCGCGCTGGCCGCGGCGGACGGGGAACGTGCCGCCGTTGGCGTAGACCTGGTCGATCGGCGGCTTGAACATCTGCGACTTCGCCATGAAGTGGATCTTCCGGCGCGTGCCGAGACCCATGAAGAAGTGGTCGAAGTTCGAGAAGTGGTTCGGCGCGATGACGAGCGGGCCGGAGGCCGGGATCCGCTCCGTGCCGTACGCGACCGTGCGGTAGAAGCCGAGGCCGACGAGCGACGTCGTCAGCCGGACGACCTCGTACGCCGGGCCGGGCTCCTTCCGGCGCGTCCGCACGTGGTACTTGTCGAACAGCTCCTTCGGGCGCGGGTCGATGTAGACCTGTTCCTTGAGCTTGACCAGGTCGTCCGCCATCGCGGCATCGTAGCCTCCGGGACCCTGGGGAGGGGGTCCGCGCCGCGCCGCACGAGGACCGTCGGCGCCGCACCCGCGCCGGCACGTCGACGCGCGCGGACCGCGGGACGGAGCCGCAGGGCCGGGACGGGCCGACGTCCCGGCGCGCCGCTCAGTCCGGCACGACCTGGCGCAGCGAGCGCGACACCGCGTCCGCCCAGCCGACGTGCAGCGCCTCCGCCTCGTCGCGCGACATCGCCGGCTCGTAGCGGACGGCCTCGCGCCAGGTGGCCGTGACGTCGCGCTGGCTCCACGTGCCGACCCCGACGCCGGCGAGGAACGCCGCGCCCAGGGCGGTGGTCTCGTGGATCGCGGGGACGACGACCGGCACGCCGAGGACGTCGGCCTGGAACTGCATGAGCCAGCGGTTGGCGGTCGCGCCGCCGTCGGCCTTCAGGACCCGCAGGTCCTCGCCGGCGGCGTGCTCCATCGCGCGCACCGCGTCGACCGTCTGGAACGCGATGGACTCCAGCGTCGCCCGGGCGAGGTGCGCCCGGGTGCTGCCGCGTGTCAGGCCGACGATCGTCCCGCGGGCGTACGGGTCCCAGTGCGGCGCGCCGAGCCCGGCGAACGCGGGCACGAGGTAGACGCCGTCGTTCGAGCGGAGCGAGCCGGCGAGCGCCTCCGTCTCCGCCGCGCTGTCGATGATCCGCAGGCCGTCGCGCAGCCACTGCACCGCCGCGCCCGTCGCGAAGACGGAGGCCTCGAGCGCGTAGACCGTGCGGGCGCCGATCTGCCAGGCGACCGTGGTGATCAGGCCGTCGTGGACGGTCGGCCGACCGCCCGGGGCGTCCGCGGCCATCCCGGTGTTCAGCAGCACGAACGACCCGGTCCCGTAGGTGTTCTTGCCCTCGCCGCGGTCGAGGCACGCCTGGCCGTAGAGCGCCGCCTGCTGGTCGCCGGCGACCCCGCCGACGGGGCACGTCGCGCCGCCCAGGACGCCGTCCCGGACCCGCCCGAAGCCGCCGATGGAGGGACGCACCTCGGGCAGCGCGCGCATCGGCACCCCGAGCAGCTCGCAGAGCTCGGCGTCCCACGCCCCGGTGCCCAGGTCGAAGAGCATCGTCCGCGACGCGTTCGAGGGCTCCGTGACGTGCTCCCCCGTCAGCTGGAAGAGGAGCCAGGAGTCGATCGTGCCGAAGACCGCGGTGCCGCGGGCCGCGCGCTCGCGCAGGCCGGGCGCGTGCTCCAGCATCCACGCGATCTTCGTGCCGGAGAAGTACGGGTCCAGCACGAGGCCCGTCCGCTCCCGGATCAGCGGCTCGTGCCCGTCCGTGCGCAGGCGGTCGCACATGCCCGCGGTCCGCCGGTCCTGCCAGACGATCGCGCGGTGCAGCGGCTCGCCCGTCGCGGGGTCCCACGCGCAGACGGTCTCCCGCTGGTTCGTGATCCCGATCGCGTCCAGGTCGGAGGGGTCCACGCCCGCGTCGTCGCAGGCGTCCAGCGCGACGGCGCGCGTCGTCGCCCAGATCTCCCCCGCGTCGTGCTCGACCCAGCCCGGCTGCGGGAAGAACTGCTGGAACTCCCGGTACGCGCGGCCGATCGGCTCGCCGTCGGCGTCCACCACGAAGCACGTGGTGCCGGTGGTGCCCTGGTCGATGGCGAGGATCATGCGCAAGACCTCCGTGCGGTGCGGTCCGTGGTCGCGGGCATCAGGTCCGCCCGGGGGCGCCGGGAGGCCCGGGGGCCACGCCGTCCGCGTCGCGGTCCGTCGCCTCGTCGGCGGCCTGCCTGCTCGAGCGCGGCGCCCCGGGCACGAGGTCGGCGACGAAGTCCGCGATGTGGTGCAGCGCGTCGCGGGCCTCGGGCGTGCCGGCCCACGCCGGCGGCACGTGCAGCGCGCCCTCGAAGACGTCGATCGTGGCCGGCACGCCGGCGGCGGCGAGCACGCGGGCGACCCGGTCGCCGTCGTCGTGCAGCACCTCCCCCGCCCCGACCTGGATCAGCGTCGGCGGCAGCTTCGCCTGCAGCTCCGCGGGCGCGAAGAGCGGCGAGACGCGCCAGTCCGACGGGTCCCCGTCGCCCACCGCGACGCGGGCGCAGCGGCGCAGCCCGATCTCGGGGATGAACGGGTCCTCGGCGGCGTTCAGGCGGATGGACTCGCCGCTGGCGGACAGGTCGCTCCACGGCGAGAGCAGCACGAGGGCCGCCGGGACGGGCAGGCCCTCCTCCGCGGCGTGCAGGACCAGCTCGTGCGCCAGGTTGCCGCCGGCGGAGTCGCCCGCCACCACGATCCGCGACGCGTCCGTGTGCTCGAGGAGGGCGCGGTAGACGGCGAGCGCGTCCTCGACCGGCGCGGGCAGCGTCCACTCCGGCGGCAGGCGATAGTCGACCGAGACCGCCGGCAGGCCCGTCACGTGCGACAGCCGGGCGACGAGGCCGCGGTGCGTGCGGACGGAGCCGAAGACGTAGCCCCCGCCGTGCAGGTAGAGGATCAGCGGCTCGTCGGTGGCGGGGCTCGCGGGGCTCGGGCCGGCGCCCGCGCCCTCCTGCCGGATCGCCCGCTTCGCCCGGACCCGCTCGCAGCGGACGCCGCCGACGGTCGTCTTCTCCACGAGGGTGCCGCGGAGGATCGGCACGTGGTCCGTCGGGTCCATGACGCGCTGCAGGATCCGGATGCCGCGCGGGGTCATCCGCCAGTTGCGGGCGACCGGCAGCCACCAGCGGCGCGTGCGGCCGCCCAGCTTGACCGTCTGGGGACTCGGGGGGCCGAACCGACGGACCGTCGGTTGCAGCGGCACGGACGACATGGCCGGACCCTATCGGCGGACGGGAGGGGCGCCCGGGTCTCCCGCGGGTTGCAACGCGGTACCCCGGGCGGCCCGCGGCTATCGTCCCGCGCTCCATGCCCGGTGAGCTCCTGACCGACCGCCCCGCCGACGGGGTCGTCCGCCTGACGATCCAGAACCCCGAGCGCCACGGCGCCCTGGACCACGCGATCCTCGACGCGATCGCCGCGGCCGTCGGCGAACACGGCGGCGAGGCCGGCATCGCGGCCGGCGTCCGGGCGATCGTCCTGACCGGCGCGGGCGGCCGCTTCTCGTCGGGCTACGACCTCGGGGGCCTCGGCGACCTGCCCCGGGACGAGTTCGTCCGCCGCGCCGAGGCGCTCATCGCCCACCCGTTCACCGCCGCGATCGAGGCGCTCGAGGCCACGGACGTGCCGACCGTCGCCGCCCTGCCGGGCCACACGATGGGCGGCGGCCTCGAGCTCGCGCTCGCCTGCGACCTGCGCGTGGCCGCCGACCACATCGAGCTCGCGATGCCGCCCGCGAAGCTCGGTCTGGTCTACCCGCACACCGGCCTGCGGCGGTTCGTCGACGTCATCGGCGTCGCCCGCACCCGCGAGCTCTTCCTCCTCGGCCACCCGATCGACCCGGGCACCGCGCTGGCGTGGGGCCTGGTCAACGGCACCGCCGACGCCGAGGACCTGCAGGACGAGGTGCTCGCGCTGGCCGTCGACCTGGCCGGCCACGCCCCGCTCGCGCAGCGCGGCAACAAGCGGATGCTGCGCGAGCTGCTCGCCGCCGAGGGCCACGTCACCCCGGAGCTGCAGGCGGAGCTCGTCGCCCTGCGCGAGTCGAGCTTCGAGTCGGACGACCTGCTCGAGGGCGTCACCGCGTTCCGCGAGAAGCGCGCACCCGTCTGGCGCGGGCGCTGAGCGGAGCGGGACGCGCCCGCCCGACGCCCCGACCGCCCGACCCGGCACGATGACCGGGTGCGCCTGATCTCCTGGAACGTCGCCTCCCTCCGGGCCCGCCTGCCGCGCGTCCTCGAGCTGCTCGAGGAGCTCGAGCCCGACGCGCTCTGCCTGCAGGAGACGAAGTGCTCCGACGAGCAGCTGCCGCGCGAGGCGCTCGCGTCCTACGGCTACCGGATCGACGACCACTCCGGCGGGCGCTGGAACGGCGTCGCCGTCCTCACCCGCATCGAGGACGCCGAGGCCGGCGACGGCGACCCCGCGCTCGACGCGAGCTCGCACACCGTCCGCGGCCTCGACGGGGAGGCCGACCCGGAGCAGGCCCGCTGGGTCGAGACGCGGGTCGGCGACACCGTCGTCTGCTCCGCCTACGTCGTCAACGGCAAGGCGCTGGACCACCCCGACTACCAGGCCAAGCTGCGGTTCTTCCGCGCGATGGCCGACCGCGTCCGCGTCCTCGCCGACGCCGGGCCGGTCGCCGTCCTCGGCGACATGAACGTCTGCCCCACGGACCAGGACTGCTGGAACCCCGCCCAGTTCGTGGGGTCGACCCACACCTCCGAGCCCGAGCGCGAGGCGCTCCGCGGCGTGCTGGAGGCCGGCGGCCTGATCGACGCGCACGAGGCGTACAACGGCGCCCTGGACGCCGCCGGCGAGCCCGTCTTCACCTGGTGGGACTACCGCGCCGGATCGTTCCACAAGAACTGGGGCCTGCGGATCGACCTCGCGCTCCTCGACGCGGAGACTGCGAAGCGCATCGACTCCGTGTGGATCGCCCGGGACTACCGCAAGGGCGAGAAGCCCTCGGACCACGTCCCGCTCGTCGTGGACCTACACCCCGCCGAATGAGGAGGGGGTGCGGGCCCCCCGTGCGTCTCGGGGCGGACCGCGCAGGACGACGACGCGGCCCGGCGCACCCGCAGGGGGGTGCGGGCCCCGCCCCGTGCGTCTCGGGGCGGACCGCGCAGGACGACGACGCGGCCCGGCGCACCCGCAGGGGGGTGCGGGCCCC
>WLOB01000156.1 GCA_009699505.1 Actinomycetota bacterium
CCCTCGTCGCCGGGCGCGGACTCGAGTGGTCCGACGCGATGGGCGTCATCGTGATCGAGGGCGTGATCATGCTGATCATCGTCCTCGCCGGCCTGCGCGAGGCGATCATGAACGCGATACCCGATGCGCTCAAACGCTCCATCGGCGCGGGCATCGGGCTGTTCATCGCGCTGATCGGCCTGGTGAACGCGGGCCTCGTGGAGCACCCGGAGGACGGCGGCACGATCGTCGCGCTCAGCGGCGACGTCACGACCTGGAACACGCTCGTCTTCGTCGTCGGCCTCGTGGCGATCGGCGCGCTCGTCGCCCGCCGGGTGCCCGCGGCGCTGCTCCTCGGCATCCTGCTGGCGACCGTGCTGGGCGTCGTCATCAACGGCCTCTCGGGCGGGACGCCGGTCCCCGGCGCCGAGCTGCCCGACTCCGTCGCCGCGGCCCCCGACTTCGGGCTCGTCGGCGACGTCTCCTTCAACGTCTTCGACGTGCTCGGGATCGGCGCCGCGGTCGCGGTCGTCGTCGCCGTCCTCATGGCGAACTTCTTCGACGCGATGGGCACCGCGCTGGCGGTCGGCCGGAAGGCCGAGCTGCTCGACGAGGAGGGACGCCTGCCGATGCTGCGCCGCGTCCTCCTCGTGGAGTCCGCCGGGGCGATCGCCGGCGGCGCCGCGTCCGCGTCGTCCAACACGATCTTCGTCGAGAGCACCGCCGGAGCGGCGCAGGGCGCCCGGACCGGCCTGGCGAACGTCACGACGGGCGTCCTCTTCCTGCTCTGCATGTTCGTCGCGCCGCTCGCGGCCGTGATTCCGTCCGCCGCGACGGGCCCGGCGCTCGTCGTCGTCGGCGCCCTCATGCTCGGGCAGGTCGCCGCGATCGACTGGGAGGACATGGGCGTCGCCCTGCCGGCCTTCGCCACCGTGGCCCTCATGCCGTTCACGTACTCCATCGCCAACGGGGTCGGGGCCGGCGTCGTGCTCTACGTCCTCATCGCCGTCCTGCGGGGCCGCTGGCGCGACGTGCACCCGCTGCTGGCCGTCGTCGCCGCCGTGTTCGTCTGGTACTTCTCCTACGGCACCGTCTGAGCCGCCCGTGACCCCGCGACCCCGCCGCCTCCCGACGACCACGGTCCGGGCCCTCCTCGTCCCGGCCCTCGCGGTCGTGGCCTTCGGTCTCGCCGCGTGCGGGGGCGACGACGGGGACGCGGGGACGACGGGGACGACGGGGACGACGGCCGGGCCGGCGACGACGACGCGCGGCGCCGACGCGCCGCGCCTGTCCCTGGGGGACGCGAAGGAGGCCGCGGGCACCGTCAGCGTCTGCGGCGCGATCTCGGAGATGCGGCTGCTCCGGCCGGCGATCCGGCGCTTCGACGGGGTGTCCGAGCGTCTGCAGGCCTCGACGCTCGGCTTCCCCGACGGCGACGGCCGGCCGCTGCGGGCGTTCCAGGAGCGCCAGCGCGAGGAGTCCCGCGACTGCGACCTCTACGTCGCAGCGGCGGCGGACGAGATCCCGGCGCTGGCCGCGGACGGCGACCTCTTCGACCTCGCCCGGGCCCTGAAGGGCTGGACGGCCGCCCCGGGCGCCCCGCCGCTCCGGCCGGTCCTGGACGGCGAGCGCGCGTTCGGGCTCCCCGTGCGTGCCGACGACGCGACGGGCGTCATGGTCCTCTCGGTCCACGGCCGCAACCCGGGCGGCGCCCTCGAGGTGCTGCGCGCGCTGGCCGACGCCCGCCTGCGGGACGACTGACCCGCGGACGATCGTCCGGTTCACGGGACATGCGTCCGTGATACGGTACGAACCATGGCGACGGTGGCACCGGGGACCGAGCTCCCCGACAGCGAGCGCGAACGGATCCGGATCGGTCCGCGCGTCCGTGCGCTGCGCGACAACATGGGCCTGTCGCTGCGCGACCTGGCCGAGCGCTGCGGCGTGTCGGCCACGACGCTGAGCCAGGTCGAGCGCGGCGAGAGCTCCCCGACCCTGCAGGTCGCCGCGCGGATCGCCGCGGGCCTCGACCTCCGGCTGAGCCAGCTCCTGCGGCTGGACGAGGGCGGGTCCGTCACGGTCGTCCGCGCCGCGGAGCGTCGCCGGGGCGGGTCGCCCAAGCGCGGGCACGTCGTCGAGATCCTGACCGCCCCCCTGCCGGGCCAGCGCAGCGAGCTGACCCGCCACGAGCTGCGCGAGGGCGCGCGGACGGGCAACGCGGGGGATCCCCCGATGCACGAGCCGGGCACCCGCGAGATCGCGCTGGTCGAGCAGGGACGCGTCGTCCTGCACTGCGACGGCGTCGACCACCCGCTCGAGCAGGGCGACTGCGTCACCTTCGACGCGGACCTGCCGCACCACTTCGAGAACCCCGGCCCCGGGGCCGCGGTCCTCCTGGCCGTCGTCAACGCGGGGCTGCGCCGCAGCTGAGCGCGACCCCGCCGGTCCGCGTCCCCCTCGGGCGCCCGGCGGCACGAAGATTCCTCACACCCACCACCCTCACGAGAACGCCATGCCGAAGACGCTGTTCGACAAGATCTGGGAGACCCACGAGGTCGGCGACGGCCTGATCTACATCGACCTCCACATGGTCCACGAGGTCACGAGCCCGCAGGCCTTCGACGGCCTGCGCCTGGCCGGCCGCCAGGTGCGCCGCCCGGACAAGACGCTCGCCACCGCGGACCACAACGTCCCGACGGACGGCACGCCCGTCGCCGCGCGGATCAAGGACGCGCTCTCGCGCGTGCAGGTCGAGACGCTCGAGAACAACTGCGCCGAGTTCGGCGTGCCCGTGTTCTCGCTCGGCTCGGACCGGCAGGGCATCGTCCACGTCGTCGGTCCGGAGCAGGGCATGACCCAGCCCGGCATGACGATGGTCTGCGGCGACTCCCACACCGCCACCCACGGCGCGTTCGGGTCCCTGGCCTTCGGCATCGGCACCTCCGAGGTCGAGCACGTCCTGGCGACCCAGTGCCTCGTGCAGAAGAAGCCGCGGTCGATGCGCATCAACTTCGTCGGCGAGCTGCCCTTCGGCGTCACCGCCAAGGACATGATCCTCGGCGCGATCGGCCAGATGGGCGTCGACGGCGCCGTCGGCCACGTCGTCGAGTTCGCCGGCCCCGCGGTCGAGGCGCTCTCCATGGAGGGCCGCATGACGATCTGCAACATGACCATCGAGGGCGGCGGCCGCGCGGGCATGATCGCCCCGGACCAGACGACGTTCGACTACGTGCAGGGCAAGCCCGCCGCGCCGACCGGTGCCGCGTGGGACGCCGCCGTGGCGACGTGGAAGGAGCTCTACACGGACGAGGGCGCGACCTTCGACCGCGAGATCGACGTCGACGTGACGCAGCTCTCGCCGCGGGTCACCTGGGGCACGACGCCCGACATGGTCGTCGGCGTCGACGGCACCGTGCCGACCCCCGACTCGTTCGACGACCCCGCCGAGCGCGGCCAGGCCGAGCGCGCCCTGGAGTACATGGGCCTGCAGGGCGGCGAGCGCATCGAGGACATCTCGATCGAGCGCGTGTTCCTCGGCTCCTGCACGAACGGCCGCCTGGCCGACCTGCAGGCCGCCGCCGACGTCATCAAGGGCCGCAAGGTCGCCGACGGCGTCTACGCGATGGTCGTCCCGGGCTCCGTCCAGGTGAAGATCGCCGCCGAGGAGCTCGGCCTGGACAAGGTCTTCACGGAGGCCGGCTTCGACTGGCGCGGCGCGGGCTGCTCCATGTGCCTGGGCATGAACCCCGACGTCCTCTCGCCCGGCGAGCGGTGCGCGTCGACGTCCAACCGCAACTTCCAGGGCCGTCAGGGCAAGGGCGGGCGCACGCACCTCGTCTCGCCGCAGATGGCCGCCGCCGCCGCGATCGCGGGCCACTTCGTCGACGTCCGCACGTTCGATCCCGCCGAGACCCGCGAGCCCGCCGCCGTCTAGGCGCGCCCGCACGAGACCCAAGGACTCCTGACATGGATCCCATCAGCATCATCGAGGGCAAGGTCTCGGACCTGCCGCGCGACGACGTCGACACCGACCAGATCATCCCCGCGCGTTTCATGAAGCGCGTGGAGCGGACGGGCTTCGGCGAGTACCTCTTCCACGACGCGAAGGAGGCGCCGGACTGGAACGTCGAGGTGGGCAACCCCATCCTCACCTCCGGTGCGAACTTCGGCTCGGGCTCCAGCCGCGAGCACGCGCCGTGGGCGCTCGAGGACGCCGGCTTCCGCGCGATCATCGCCACGTCGCTCGCCGACATCTTCCAGTCCAACTGCACGAAGGTCGGCCTGCTGCCGATCGAGCTGCCCGAGGACCAGGTGCGCAAGATCGCCGCGGCCGGCGAGGCGCGCATCGAGCTCGACGCCCAGACCGTCGTGGCCGGCGGGGAGAGCTTCCCCTTCGAGATCAACGGCGAGATCAAGCACCGGCTGCTCAACGGCCTGGACGACATCGGCCTGACGCTCGGCGACGAGGGCGCGATCACGCGCTACGAGGAGGCGCGCGCCGCGTCCCCGTTCCCCGGCCCGAGCTCGCTGTCGCTGCCCCCGCAGGGCCCCGACGGCAAGACGATCCAGTCGACGCCCGTCGCCTGACATGGCCGACGACGCGCCCCGCGACTGGGAGGCCTCGACGTACGACCGCGTCTCGACGCCGCACCGCGCGTGGGGCGCGGACGTCCTCGGTCGCCTGACGCTGCGCGGCGACGAGCGGGCGCTCGACGCCGGCTGCGGCACCGGGCGCGTCACGGCGGAGCTCCTGAGGCTCGTGCCCGACGGCCACGTCATCGGCGTCGACGGATCGCCGGCGATGATCGCCCAAGCCGGGCGGGTGCTGCCGCGGGAGGTCGAGCTGCTCGTGCAGGACCTCACCGCGCTCGTGCTCGACGCCCCGGTCGACGTGGTCGTCTCGACGGCCACGTTCCACTGGATCGCCGACCACGACGTCCTCTTCGGGCGGCTCGCGGAGGCCCTGGTCGCCGGCGGGCGGCTCGAGGCGCAGTGCGGGGGCGCGGGCAACATCGCCTCCGTGGTCGCGGCCATCGGGCGCCTGCGCACCCGGGCGCCGTGGGACGCCGCGTTCCTCGGCTGGGAGGACGACTGGAACTTCGCGGGCCCGGAGGAGACCGAGGCCCGCCTGCGGGCCGCCGGCTTCGTCGACGTCTCCGCGTGGCTCGAGCCGCGGCCCGTCGTGCTCGAGGACGCCCACGCGTTCCTGCGCACGGTCGTCCTGGGCAGCCACCTCGCCCGGCTCCCGGAGGAGGCGCACGACGACTTCGTCGAGGCGGTCCGCGAGGAGCTCGAGGTCGACGGCGTGGTGACGCTGGACTACGTGCGCCTGAACCTCGGCGGCACCCGGGCGTCCGACGGCGCCGCGCCGGTACAGCTCCCGGGCGAGGCCGTCCCGGAGTCGCCCGAGGACCTCGCCGCGTGGCTGCGGGCCTGAGCCGGGCCCGGCGCGGACGCGTCCGCGCCACCCGTCCCGGGCCCCGGGACGGGCATCCCCGCCGCCCGTCCCGGGCACGACCGGTGGGGCGCGCCGGCCACCGCGCGCCCGCCGGGACCCCGTCGACCGGGCCGTGGGGACGCGGTACACCTGTGCGTGCAGTGTCACTCTGTGCGTCAGGGCACGCCCGCGGTGCACGGCCGTCCACCGCTGTGATGTTGCGCACGCAATAACCCGGCTTGAGGAACCGCCGATAGCTTGGGCCGCCGATGAGCGTC
Source organism: Actinomycetota bacterium (assembly GCA_009699505.1). Classification (GTDB taxonomy): domain Bacteria; phylum Actinomycetota; class Thermoleophilia; order Solirubrobacterales; family Solirubrobacteraceae; genus Patulibacter. The sequence continues at coordinate 5,695 of WLOB01000156.1, forward strand.
CAGCTGACCCGCCGCGTGCCCGGCTTCTTCTCCATCACCCGGTTCCGGCTGCGACATCTGGCGGGGGAGAGCATGTGGCTCATCCCCTTCGGCTACGTGCTCCTGGCGCTGCTGCTCGTCCTCGTCGTCGAGCTCATGCCGACCATCGACGTGCTGAGCGCGCCGCAGGTCGACGCGACCCTGCTGACGTCGATCGCCGGCGGCATGCTGGCACTGGCCGGCTTCGTCATCACGATCTCGTTCATCACCGTCGAGTTCGCGTCCATCGCGCTGTCGCCGCGACTCGTCGGCATCCTCCGCCGCGACCGCATGGTCAAGCGCGCCCTGGGGCTGGCGTTCGGCGCCTTCACCTTCTCGACGGTCGGGGCGCTCCTCGTGAAGCCCGAGGAGAACCCCGTCGACGACCTCTTCGGGATCCTCTCGACGCTCTGGTCGATCGTCGCGGCGGTGATGTTCGTCGTGATGCTCGACCGGATCTCGAACCTGCTGCGCGCCGGCAACGCCGTCGCGACGGTCGGCGACAAGGCCCGCAAGGAGCTCGACGCGGTCCACCCCGTCGCCTACGGCGTCGAGTCCGACTCGCCGCTGGCGGGCGCCTCGCGCGAGGCCGCCCTGCACGCGCCGGACGACACGACGATCGAGATCTACGAGAACCCGGAGCCCGAGTGGTGGGACGGCGACCGCGGCGCGCCGCCGACGAGCCGGTTCTCCGGCGACGGCCCGGGCACCCTGCACCACGAGGGCCAGCCCGCGGTCCTCGTCGCCGTCGACCTCGTCCGCCTGGGCCGCCTGGCGGCGGAGCACGGCACGCGCATCGACCTCAGCGTCCCCGTCGGGCGCTTCGTGCCCGTGCACTCCGCGGTCATGCGGATCGCCGACGGCGACGTCGCGGAGCTCGCCGACGACCTGCGCTCGACGCTGGCGTGGGCGAACGAGCCGACGCTCGCCTCGGACCCGCGGCACGCGTTCCGGGTCCTCGTCGACATCGGGCTGAAGGGCCTGGCGCCGGGCGTGAACGACCCGACGACCGCCGTCCAGGCGATCGACCAGATGCACGACCTGCTGCGCCGCCTGGCGTGGCGGCAGCTCGGCGAACTGCGCGTGCGCGACGCCGACGGGACCGTCCGCGTGACCATGCCCGCCCCGACCTGGGGCCACTACCTGCGGCTGGCCTGCGAGGAGCTCGCCGACTTCGGCGCCCGCCACGCCCAGGTGCGCCGCCACCTGCGGGTCATGCTCGACGACCTCACCCAGTGGGCGCCGGAGGGCCGCCGCGACGCCGCGGTGCTCCAGCGCGAGCGCACCGAGGACGCCATCGGGGCGCTGCGGGCCAGCTGAGGCCGGGGCGGACGGCGGCGGGGGCGGGGCGCGCAATATCGTCCCGGGCCATGTCGCACGCGATCGCAGTCCTGCCCGGAGACGGGATCGGCCCGGAGATCACCGCGCCGACCCTGGAGATCCTGGACGAGCTCGGGGACTTCACGTTCACGGAGCACCCGTTCGGCGGCGCGTCCATCGACGCCCACGGCGTCGCGCTCACGGACGAGACGACCGCGGCGTGCAAGGCGTCCGAGTCGGTCCTCCTCGCCGCGGTCGGCGGGCCGAAGTGGGACACGACCGATCCGGACGCGCCGCGCCCGGAGCAGGGGCTGCTCGGCCTGCGCAAGGAGCTCGGCCTGTTCTCCAACCTGCGCCCCGTCCGCCCCGTGCCGGCGCTCTACGACGCCTCGGCGCTCAAGCGCGAGGTGCTCGACGGCACCGACCTCCTCGTCGTGCGCGAGCTGACCGGCGGCATCTACTTCGGGGAGAAGACCCGCACCGCGACGGACGCGTCGGACCTCTGCCACTACACCGTCGCCGAGGTCGAGCGCATCGCCCGCTCCGCGTTCGAGACCGCCCGGAAGCGCCGCGGCCTCGTGCACTCCGTCGACAAGGCGAACGTCCTCGAGACCTCCCGTCAGTGGCGCGAGGTCGTCCACCGCATCCACGCCGAGGAGTACTCCGACGTCGAGCTGCGCGACCAGCTCGTGGACTCCTGCGCGATGGAGCTCATCGCCCGCCCGACGCAGTTCGACGTGATCGTCACGGAGAACCTCTTCGGCGACATCCTCTCGGACGCCGCCGCGATGCTCTCCGGCTCCCTCGGGATGCTCCCGTCGGCCTCCATCGGCAACCCCGACGGCCCGGGGATGTTCGAGCCGGTCCACGGCTCCGCGCCGGACATCGCGGGCCGGGGGATCGCCAACCCGCTGGCGATGTTCCTCTCCGCCGCGATGATGCTCCGCTACGACTTCGGCATGGAGACCGAGGCCACCGCGCTCGAGCAGGCCGTCGACGGCGCGCTGGGCGACGGGCTGCGCACGGGCGACCTGGGCGGCTCGGCGACGACCGCCGAGGCGCTGCAGGCCGTGCGCTCGCGCCTGGGGTAGCGGGCCGCGCCCGGCCCCGGCGGCGCGATCCGTCGGGTCGGCGCCTCGCGGGGCCGGGACGTCCGCGTCCGCCGGCCCGGTCGTTCATCGCGGACCGACGCTGTCCGCATGCCGGGGGAGGCTCGTCCCATGAGCACCACCGAGACCCCCACCGCCCACGACCTGCCGCCGGTCCCCCCGATCCGCGGGCTGGACTTCGTCACCATCCCCACCCAGGACGTCGAGCGCGCCCGCCGCTTCTACGGCGAGACGCTCGGCCTGCGGCGCGACGAGCACGCCGAGTACGAGTTCTGGCTCGGATCGACCTGCCTGGCGATCTGGGACCCGACCACGGCCGGCCGGCCCTTCGCGCCGCAGAAGAACGGCCACCTGGCCCTGCAGGTCGACGACGTCGCCGCGACGAAGGCCGCGCTGGAGGCCCGTGGCGTCGAGTTCGCGAGCGAGCCGTTCGACACCGGCGTCTGCCACATGGTCATGTTCACCGACCCCGACGGCAACGACCTGCTGCTGCACCACCGCCACGCGCCGGTCGGCGGCTGAGGCGCGTCGCCCGGCACGACGCGGACGTCCCGGACCGCCGTGCCGGACCCGCGGCTCCGCGCGCCGGCCGCGCGTCCGCCGCCGCCGGGCCCTGCCGACCGGGGGCCTAGCCCCGGAGCCGCCGCACGCCGGCCTCGACGGCGCGCCGGCGCACGTCCCGGCCGAGGCCCACGACCCAGCGGCGCTCCGCGGCGAGCTGGGCGCGGGGGCCGAGGAACGGGTCGGCCAGGAGCCACGGGTTCGCGGGCTCCGCGCCGCCGTGGCCGTGCAGCCCGTCGCCCGCCAGGAGCTCGACCGTGCGGGCGGCCATCTCGACCTGCCCCGGCGCGGTCGGGTGGACGACGTCGGGCAGCACCATCCGCCGTCCGCCGAAGTCCGTCAGCTCGAGCACGAGGGC
>WLOB01000157.1 GCA_009699505.1 Actinomycetota bacterium
CATGGTTGGCGCTGCAGGATGCTCGCGACCAGGTCCACCTCGCCGTAGCCGAAGAACTCGCGGCGGCAGCGCACGCGGCGAAGGTCGAGCAACAGCGCCGCCAGGCAGAACTGGATGTCCGCTGGGATCGGTTGAAGGCCAACGATCCGCAGGCCGTTCTTGGCACCCTCGAAGAGGCGTTCGCGGACAACGATGCTCCGGCGGCACCGATAGATGTCGACGAGGGAGTAGCGACGGTCACGATGCTCTTCGGCCATCCGGACCTCGTTCCTGAACGGACGCCCGGAGTGACACCTGGGGGAAAGCCAACGCTCCGAAAGCGCACCAAGTCTGACCGAAACCACCTCTACCTCGCGGCCCTCGCGAGCAACGTCATCGTCACAGTGAAAGAGGCATTCGCCGTCGCCCCGTCTCTAGCTTCCGTACGCGTGCTCGTCGTTCGGCGCGACGCCGCACCTACCGGCGGAGAGCACCTCACCGCCGTCTACGCAGGGGCCTTCGACCGACGGAAGTTCGAAGAGGTCAGCTGGCCGCAGATCGACACGACGTCCGTCTTGTTGCAGGCCTCCGGCGCCGTGGTCAACCTGAAGGGGCAGGCGAAGGCCGTGGCCCCTCTCGGGCTTGCGACCGAGCCAGATCTGCAGCGTGTACTCGAGCACCTCGCAGCTGCACTCAAGATGCCCGCCTTGACGCCGCCCGTTCGGCGCTCAGGGGCTCCGGTGTCTCCGTCTCCGGAACGTCACCTCGCGCTGGACAACGATTCAGCGATCGGTAAGCAGGACCCGACCCGAGCGTCGCCTTCGTCCTCGGAAGGTGGTTCCGGAGGCGATCCAGGAATGGGAGTGGAGGCCCGACGCAACGCCGTGGAACGGATGCGCAATCAACGGCACCTTGGAAACACCGACGCGTTGATCTCCGCGACCCGAGATCCGAACCGGTTCGTGCGCCGCGAGGCGGCCGGCGCACTTGCGGATCTCATGGAGCCTCGATGCCGAGAGAGGCTCGCCGAGCTCGCGAGCGATGCAGATGCAGACGTTCGTTACGAGGCCGTATCTGGGCTTGCTGCTATCTCCGACCCGTCGCTTGAGCCTGTCTTCCTACGTGCCGTAGAGGACGAGGATCGCTTCGTCCGACGCGTCGGCGTGACCGCTCTCGCGGAGTTCCGGGGTGAACTGGCCCGGAAGGCGGTGCGTGCGATCGCGACCAATGACGCGGATCCTGATGTCCGCTTCGACGCGGTCAGCGGGCTGGCTCAGGATCCGGTGGATGAGGACGGACCGGTCTTGCTCGTCGCAGTTCGCGACGCCGATCGGCACACCCGTGCAACGAGCGCTCAGGCTTTGGGCACTCTCGGGTCCGAGCAGTTCGTTTCCGCGCTGGCAGACCTCCTCGCGGACCCGGAACCCGACGTCCGCTACGAGGCCGCCAGCGCGCTCGGCGAGGTCGGGGGCAGCGCAGCGGTCGAAGCGCTCAGTCGTTGTGCCCCAGATCCGGACCCCGAGGTCCGTGCCGCTGTCCGAGACGGCCTGGCGGCCGCACGTCGCATGTAGATCGAGAGCGCTGGGAGATCTCGGATTGTCCGGAACGCGTCGTCGGATCGTGCTGCGTCAGTACCCACGGCCTTCTGCCAGCCATGCGGCCAGCTCAAGACCCTCTTCGTCGCGAGGAAGGTCGCTGAACGTCTCGCGACCAAGGACCACCGCGGAAACGGCGCCGCGCGCCCCGCCGGCGTGCGCGGCGTCGATCAGGTCCCGAGCGACGGCTGACGCCATCGGAATGTTGATCCCGCGGCGAAAGTCATTGGCCGGGTAGTGCGTTCGCACCAGCGCAGACTCCAAGATCGTGGCGCTCCAGTCGTGCGCAAAAGTAGTCAACCCGTCGCTGGCGAGCACCAGCCAGCCGCCGGGCCAGAGTCGAGCGAGGCCCGTCTCCACGAATGCTGCACGCTCGTCAGGGATCGTCGGCTGGCCGAGCAGGTCCGGCTGCGGGGTACCGAGGCGGCGGAGCGTCCCGTCGGGGTCCACCAGCGCGATGAGCGCTCTGCCCACGCTGGCCCAGCGGATCAGACCGCCTTCGACGACCGCGATCGCCGCAGAGCAGCGGCTTCGAGGTCGTCCGGCCTCAGCGGACTCGGTGCGGACCGCTTTGCTGACCTTTGAGAGCAGGGCGACGAGGTACCCCTCGTCCTGCAGATCGAATGCCGAGCTCGACAGGTCGAGGTCGAGGATGTCTGCGGCGACCTGCGCGCCGATGTGGCCGTCCTGGCCGTCGAGGCACAACAGGATCGTTCGATCCGCGCGCCGAAACACTCTGACGGCGTCCTCGTTCGGGTCGCTCTCGGGCCCGGGGTTGGGGGCGTGGCCGGTCGCGATAGCCGCGGCCAGCCGGATGTCCATGGCGGCGAGCTCTATGTCTCCGGCCTCGGGGTGATCCCAACCGTCCAGCCAGATTCGGCGGGGATCATCAGGATCCGGGACGGACCCATCGAGAGGCTGGAGCTTTCGCTCCCGGGCGGCAGGCTTGATGGGATCGGCGGGTGCGTTAGGCCAGGCTTCGGCCTGTTGGGCAAGGATCCTTCGCGCGTCCTTGATCGGTCGTGCGGCGGCGGTCGGCTGCCCGTCGAGGTCCTTGAGGTTCAGCGGAGGAATACCGCCCCACAGCTGATGGGCGATCAGGGCGCGCTCGAGGTCTCCGAGAGGCGGCTGCTGTGCGCCGGATGTCTCGTCGGTCGGTGTCCACCAGCCGATCGAGAGATGCCGTTCTATCCAGGTTTGCAGGATATCTTCGCTCGCCTCGTCAAGGGCGAAGTTGGCGAACCGTTCGGGGTTCTTGAGGTTTCGCGGTTGGGCTCTGAGCGGCTCGACGTCGTCGAGCTGGTGCAGCAATGCCGCGATGGACCGGCGAAGGGTCGAGTGCCCGGTCTTCCCAGCCCGGAAGTGCGTGCGCGCGTCCCGGCCTCGCAGGGAACTCTCCGACTTCCCGATGTAGAGCGGGCCGCCGAGGTAGTCGAAGCCGTCGGGCAGGACACGGCGGAGGTGCTCCCATCCCCGCCAGTCCACCCAGACGGCGTAGAGGCCGGGGGCCTGAGGAAGATGCGTTTCGACTTCCGAGATCGACGTCCACCGAGACCCCAGAGCGATCGTGATCCCATCGACCAGACTGTCGGCCGGGGTCCGTGCGAGACGCTGCCACGTGAGGGTGACGTTTCGGTGCCGGTAGCTGCTGTTGATCGCAGAGGGAAGAGCTCGGAGGAACTCGTCCCCGTCGGCGAGACCTACGTGACGGCCCAGGCGCGGGCTCACCATTCCCGGGATCCGCGCACGATCTTTGGCGATCTCCCTGAACGCCTCGCTGCTGAACACGATCTGTCCGTCCGCATCGGAGTGTGCGGTCGCGACGGGCTTGCAGAACTCTAGGAGGGTGGCGACGAGCATGGTTCGACCGTAAGGGTTAAGCACGACGCCGATTGGTCGCACGGTGGTCGGTGGTCGGTGCCGCGGGACGGCGGCTGACGCGACCGGCATCGCTGTCGACAGATGTACGGTTGGCGACACCGCTGGCCTGCCGGCGACGAACATACTGCGCTCAGAGACGCAGCTCACCGGTCCGCCTCCAGGGAGACCGTTCGGCCGACGAGTGGTCGCGAGGAATGGCATCCGTGTCGCCATCGCGACGAGTGAGACCACCGCATCTGACGCCACCGATGTCTTCGTCCGGGCTGAGACCCCGGCGCTCGAAGCCACCGTCGCGTCGGCGTGCCCCGAGTGCTCGCCGGCGGCGGTCGGTCAGCCGAGCTGGCGGTCGATTCGTTCGAGGACGTTCAAGAAGCCTTGGTGCCCGAGGTAGCGGGCCGAGAGCCATCTTGAAGCGTCCATCGCCGACTCGACCTCCGTGCAGACTAGATACCGCCGGTCTTCGTCCAACTGGGTGAGCGTGTCGCGAACGAGACCTCTTGGGACCTTCGCTTCGAGCACTCCCACGTTCACGTCTGCGATGGGGATACCCCTCTTCGCTCCCGCTCCGGCATCGATCGCGTGCTTCAGACGTGCCGGAACTCGGGGATCCGGCACCTCCGCGCGGCGCCGCTGCCACGCAATGAGGAGGGCTCGGACGAGGAGGTCGCTCGTCTCCCGATCCGTCTCGCGAAGCGCGGTGACGATCGCGTCGTACGTTGGGGCGGCTTGCTCGAGCGTCTGGACGTCGCGATCTGTCTGTTCCCGCTCCCGACGCTCGCGTGCCCGTTCGGCTCGCGCATCGGCCCAAAGATGAGGATCGCTCACCGCCGTGTTCGAGACGCGCGGGGCGAAACCGTGGCGCTGGTAGTCCCCTGAGTAGTTCATCCGTGTCACGGCCTTCGCATCGACATGCGCAGGAACGAAAGCGCGGCCGACGTCGATGCTCGGACGGATGGTGGTCTTCCCCATCGACCGATCGCCGACGAGAGAGTGGTGCCCCGACGTCTCGATCTACGAATCGTCACCAACTGTGCGACCACGCTTCCTGCCGGGTCGACGAGACCTCGCGAGTCGAAAGGAAATACGCCCTCGAACGCATCGCTCGCCATGCAGTCCGTGAAGGCGAAACACGCAGCCGGACCGCTTCGGCGTCGGCGCCAGACTCTTCGGCGGTGCACTCTCGCGCTGGCGATCATGTTCTCGATCCGACCGCTCTCGCGAGCGTTCCGCCGAACCCCCGGGCCCGTGACCGGCGTGCCCGCACCAGGGGCGGTGCTTCCCTTCACGACCTCGGATTCAGTCGCCGGCCCACGCTCTCGCTCGATTATCGCGCGGTACCCAGGCACCTGCTCCGCGTACCGAGCGGCGATCCGGCCGGGCGACGGATTACGCACGTCGGTCAACAGAACAACCGCTGCGCCGCCTGCGGCTGAGACCGCCTTCAGCGGCCTCCAACGCCTCCATCGCGGAGTCCGAAAGCGGGCGATCCGGGCCCGGTTTCTTGTGCCCCACCTTGTGCTCCAGCGGCACCTTGTGCTTCGTCTTGTGCAAGTTTCGTCGGACCTGGCCCGCCCGAATTGCCCGTGGGACCCGCCTGTTTCGCCCTGTCCTGTCCCAGCCTGACCCCCGTGAACGCGTTCCTAAACCATGTGCGCAAGTTCGATTCTTGCCGGGGGCATACGAATGCCTGGAAATCGGCCCGGAGACGAGCGCATCTCCGCGGCTCGTGCGTCATCGTGCGCTCCCTCCTTCACCCTTCATCGAGGAAGGGCGTCATCGACGCCGGCCCGGATGACGTAGCCGCGGACCGCAGCTCCGTCGCGCGCGATGGGTGTGCCGGCCCGCAGGACGATGACGCCGCCGTCGGCTCACACGAGGCGCTTCTCGAGTTCGAAGGCCGCCTCCCGGTCTCGCCCGGCGCAGAGGCGCGGGTCGTCCTCGCGCGGACGATCGTCGATCTGCGTGACGTCGGCGGCCGACCGGCCGCGGAGGTGATCACCCCTTCCCACGCGCACGATCCGCCGAGCATGCGCGGCGCTGCGCGACGTCGATGACTCGCGGCATCCCGTGCGAGAACCCCTGACCTCCATGCAACCGTGCGCTGCGAAGGTCGGCGTCCTGGCAGGGCCACGGTGCCCCCTGAGGGCCGAGCGGTCCTCAGCGTGGGATCCCCTGCTGCACGTCGTGGGGCCGCGTCGGGTCCGGGCTCCGACCCGGCGCGGCGATGTCCGTGGGCTACTTCACGGCGACGAGATCGATCGGCTTGAGGTTCGTGCCAGGCGACGGCGCTCGGCGTCGCGGACGTCGTCGAGGCGCCGGGCCATCTCGGCGCGCTCGATCGTGCCGTGCAGCACGTGAGCGATCGCCTGCAGGAAGTTGACCTCGTCGGCGTCGAAGGACCGCCGTTGTCGCGAGAAGATGCCGAGCGCACCGAAGGGACGACCGTGTCCCATGATCGGCACCACCGCGGCGCTCGTGACCCCGTGCGAGAGGATGAGGTCCGACGGACGGCAGCGCTCCTCCCGTCGCACGTCCTCGCACACGACGGGCGCCTGCGTCGCGGCCGCGTAGCCGACGAACGACCCGCGACCGGCGATGGCGCTGCGGACGCCCGGCGTTGGGGATCTTGAACGTCGACGACGGCAGGAATCGCCGGCGGCTACGTCGATCTCCGACGATCACGGTCCGGTCGATGCGCCCGCTCTGCCGGACGACCATGGTGCCGGCGGTCCGCTCGCGCGAGAACTCGCGCACGAGATCGGGGCGCTGGACGACGTCGCTCTCGGCGACCGCCGTCGTCGACGCGCCGGCGAGGACACCGACCGAGATGGCTGCGATCACGGCGACCCGGCGGGGACGCCCGGACGCGGTGCAGTCCGTCGTACGCAACATGACGCTCCTAGGTGGGGGACTTCCGGTTTCGAGGCAGGAGGCTGGTCCGGTCGATGGACCACCTCCGCCGTCTCGTCGAGGCTAGGCGGTGCGCCGTGCGTGGCGCGTGAACGCGACGTGCGGATCCGATGCGGATCCGCGGCGGCCTCCGCCCGCGAGCACGACGTCGAAGCCGACGGCTCGCGGGACCTCGACGGCGCGTCGATCGGTGTCACCGCCCGAGACCCGCTCCCGCAGCAGCGGCAGGATCCCGGCCTCGACGTCGCGGCGCGCGTAGGAGACGACGCGCACCGGTGCTGCCGCGGTCGTTCAGGCGTCGTCGTGGTCCAGCGAGCTCGAGAGGTCGCGGTGCGTGTCGACCTGGGCCAGCAGCGCGCGGGCCTTGCCCTCGACCGCCTCGACGGCGTCGGCGCCTGCGACCCAGCGAGCGGGCGGGTCCGTCGAGTCCACGAGCGGGATCAGGGCGGCGGCGAGCTTGGCGGGGTCGCCGGGCTGCCGCCCGCTCATGCCGTCCCACGCGACCTTGTTCTGCGCGGTCTGCGCGGCGTAGTCGTCGATCGACAGCTCCGACCAGCTCGTGGATCCGGGCGTGAGGAGCTCGGTGCGGAAGAAGCCCGGGACGACGATCGTGGTCGAGATCCCGAACTGCTCGACCTCGGCGGCGAGGGACTCCATGAAGCCCTCGACGCCGAACTTCGCCGCGGCGTAGGCGGTGCAGTTCTGCTGGCCGACGATGCCGGCGGTCGAGGAGATCGAGACGACCTGACCGGAGCGCTGCCTGCGCATGACCGGGAGGACGGCGCGGGTGACGTTCATCGTGCCGAAGAGGAGCGTGCCGACCTGGGACTGGACCTGGGCCGGGGAGAGCTCCTCGAAGAACCCGGCGACGAAGTCGCCGGCGTTGTTGACGAGCACGTCGATCGTCCCGAACCGCTCGACGGCGGCCGCCGCGGCGGCCTCGGCCTGCTCCAGGTCGGTGATGTCGAGCGGCAGGACCAGGAGGCGCTCGTGCGTCCCGAGGGCCTCCTGCACGCGCTCGATGCTGCGACCGGTGGCCACGACGTCGTGGCCGGCCTGCAGCGCGGTGCGGGCGATGTCGGCGCCCAGGCCGCGGCCGGCGCCGGTGATCAGCCAGGTCTTCTTCTCGGTGGTGCTCATGCCACCACGGAACCACCCCCACGAGCGAGGTGGGAGTCCCTGCGCAGAGAGGTACTGACAGGGACTCCCAGCTCCCGGAGGCCCGGGGTAGCCTCGACGCGGTGGACGTCAAGAGCGAGACCCAGGAGTTCCTCACCTCCCGCCGCGGCAGGGTCACCCCCGAGCAGGCCGGCATCACCGCCTACGGCTCCAGACGCGTCTCGGGCCTCCGCCGCTCCGAGGTCGCGATGCTCGCCGGCGTCAGCGTCGAGTACTACACGCGCATCGAGCGCGGCAACCTCTCCGGCGTCTCCGACGGGATCCTCGACGCGCTCGCCACCGCGCTGAAGCTCGACGACGCGGAGCGCGCGCACCTCTTCGACCTCGCCCGCGCGGCAGGGCCGGCATCGCCGACGCGCCGCCGGACGCCGGCGACGCCGCAGGTGCGTCCGAACGTGCGGTGGGTGCTCGACGCGATCACCGGCGCGGCGGCGTTCGTCGGCAACGGCTGCCAGGAGATGGTCGCCGCCAACCCGCTCGCCGAGGCTCTGTGGGCACCCCTCTTCGCCAAGGCCGAGCGGCCGGTCAACATCGTCCGGTTCCTCTTCCTCGACCCCGCCGCGCACGAGATGTACCCCGACTGGGAGCGGATCGCGGACGAGACCGTCGCGATCCTCCGCCAAGCGGCCGGCGTGCACCCGCGCGACCGGCGGCTGTCGGACCTCGTCGGTGAGCTGTCGGTCCAGAGCGACGAGTTCCGCGTCCGCTGGGCGTCCCACGACGTGCGGTTCCACACCTCCGGCACCAAGCGGATCGTGCACCCCGTCGTCGGCGAGCTGACCCTGAACTACGAGATGTTCGACCTCGCGTCCGACGGCCTGACGATGGTCACCTACACCGCCGAACCCGGGACCCGCTCGGCCGAGGGGCTCGCGCTGCTGGCCAGCTGGACCGCCACGCCGCCCGACCGGACCGGCGACGTGTCGGAGCTCGGGCGCCTCGACGAGTAGGGGCCGGCCCGCTGACGCACACCCGCGGCGGGCCACCCGGATCTCACTGCTGTACCGCTCGCCCGGAGGCGAGCCCCTCGACCACGACACATGGCCGCGACGCCCGCTGGGCGGTCCGCGGTCACCAAGCAGGCCGCAACCGTCAACGCGCTGCGTTGTTCTCGCCCGGCCCGGGCGAAGGGCACGGGCCGGGCCGGGTGGGGCGCTCAGGCGTGCCCGAAGCGAATGTCGGGCAGCACCTTCGCCAGCGACCTGGGCGTCCACCACGCCCACTTCCCGAGCAGCCGCAGCGCGGCGGGCAGCAGCAGCAGGCGGATGAGGAACGCGTCGAGGAGGACGGCGACGCCGAGGATGACGCCCATCTCCTTCGGCGGGATCGGCCCGGAGAGGGAGAAGGTGAAGAAGATCGCGACCATCACCGCCGCGGCCGCGAAGATCACCCGCCCGGACCCGGCGAGGCCGCCGATCATCGCCTCCCGGGGGTTCCTCGTCACGTCCCAGCGCTCCTTCGCGGCGGAGAGCAGGAACACGGTGTAGTCCATCGAGATCGCGAAGATCATCGCG
>WLOB01000158.1 GCA_009699505.1 Actinomycetota bacterium
AGTTCCAGGTGCCCGAGCTGCCCGAGCGCCTCATCCGGCGCGACGGTCTGCGGTGGATCGACGACCTCGTCCGGCGCTGGTCCCCGGGCTGGGACCCCACACCGGAGCAGCTCGCGACGATCCGCGCCGGGCTCGAGGGCCAGGGACGGCTGTCGGCGGCGCTGGGCTACTACCGCGGCATCCCGCGCACGATCGCCGACGCGGAGGCGCGGAAGGTCGTGCTGGGCCGCGTCCCGGTCCCGGCGCTGGTGATCCGCGGCGAGGCGGACGCCTGCATGGGCGCGGAGAAGTTCGAGGACCTCGGCGACCGCTTCCCCGCCGACGTCCGGCTCGCCTCGCTGCCGGGCGTGGGGCACCACATGCACGTCGAGGCGCCCGAGGCGTTCGCCGACCACGTGCTGGGGCACCTGCTCCAGGCCTGAGCGGGCGACGTCGCCCGCCGCCGGGGCCCCGCTAGAGCGCGCCCTTCTCCCCGCCGACCGGGATCGCCGCGTACGTGCGGATGTCCGGCGCGCCGTCGAGCAGCTCCTCGGCGCGCGCGAGCACGGCCTGCAGGTGGTCGGTCTCGAAGTGCGCGCCGATCGCCTCGGGGCTCGCCCACTGCTCGACCGTCGAGAAGTCGCGCGGGTCCTCGACGTTGCGGTGCAGGGCGTAGGCGATGCACCCCTCCTCGTCGTGGCTGGCGAGGACGAGCGCGGAGAGCGCCTCCTCCAGCGCGGCCTCCTGGCCCTCCTTGGCACGGATGTGGGCGACGACGACGAGGCTCATGCGCCGACGCTACCCGCGCGCCCGGCCCGGCGGGGACGGGCGCCCGCCGGGCCGGCCCCGCGGGGACCGTCGTCGCGCGGCCTCCGCGGCCCGGCCGGTCGCGGCGAGGACGGGCGGGGACCCGACGTCCCGGGCTGCGACGATCCGGGCATGAGCGCCCGCGACCTCGTCCACGTGACGACCGCCCTCGGACGGCTGGCCGGCGGGCGCGCCGGGGTGGGCGTGGGCGTCGACGCGATCGACGGCGAGATCGGGCGCGGGCACGGCGACATGCGCACCCCGCTGAACCTCGCCGACCTCGCCGCGCGCGGACACGCGGAGCGGCTGGAGGACGGCACCTGGGCGCTCACGCCCGCCGGGGTCGCGCGCCTCGAGGCCTGAGCGTGGCCGGCCGCGAGACCCCCGCCACCACCGCCCTGCGCCGCGCCGGCGTGCCGTTCGAGCTGCACGAGTACGCGCACGACCCGGCCGCCGACTCCTACGCGCTCGAGGCCGTCGAGGCGCTCGGCCTGGACCCCGAGCGGGTGCTGAAGACGCTCGTCGTCCGGCGCGACGCCGCGCTGGCGGTCTGCGTCGTGGCCGCCGGCGACACGCTCGACCTGCGGGCCCTCGGCAAGCGCAGCGCGATGGCCGACCCCGCCGAGGCGGAGCGCGCCACGGGGTACGTCACGGGCGGCATCAGCCCGCTGGGTCAGCGCCGGCGGCTGCCGACCCTCGTCGACGAGCACGCCACGACGTTCGCGACCGTCTACGTCAGCGGGGGTCGGCGGGGCCTCGAGATCGAGATCGCGCCGGACGACCTCGTCGCCCTGACCCGGGCCGAGGTCCGGCCGCTGCGGCGCGTCGCCTGAGCGGGCGACCCGTCAGCCGTGCGCCGACGCCCGCCCCGCGGCGACGCGTCCGCCGACCCTGCCGAGCAGGCCGACCAGCACGACCGCCCAGACCGCCACGGCCACCCACACGAGCACCCCGGCCACGTCCCGCAGGAGCCCGCTCCCCTCCGTCTTGCCGACCACGGACGCCGCGGCCGCGTACATGCCGACGGGGAAGACCGTCGCCCAGCGCCGCGCGTCGTAGCGCAGGCGCGGGGCGGCGACCTCGGAGACGACGAGGACCGGCAGCCACAGCGCGGCGGCCACGGCGACCGCGATCGTGGCGGTGCGCAGCGCGCCGTGCAGGTCGGGCGCCGCCCCGAGCGCCGTCGCCCCCTGATGGAGGTTCGCGAACGCGAGCGCCGCGATCGCCAGCGCGCCGCCGAGCACCCAGTGGTCGCCGTGGCCGCGGACGGGCTCGCGCGGATCGATCCGCCGCACCACGTCGAGGTAGAGGACAAGTCCCAGGACCGCGAGGGCCGCCGCGGGGACCAGGAGCCACGACGCCCCGCGCGCCGCGGCCAGGGCGGCGGCCAGCCCGGCGACCGCCTCCGTCCCCACGCACAGCAGCAGCGTGCCGCCGTGCGCCCGGGGCGGCAGCGCCCGCAGCGCCGGCACGACGAGCACGACCCACAGCGCGGCCCCGGCGATCAGCAGGAGCGCCCCCGCGTCGTCCGAGCCGCCGAGCACGACGCGCGTGCCGATGACGCAGGTCCCCGCGACCGCCGTCAAGGCCTCTGCCGCCCGGGCGCCGTGCACGACGCCGCCGGGGTCGCGGGCCAGGCGCACGAGGACGACGGCCGCCAGCGCGACCCAGAGCGCGAGCGCCAGTCCCAGGAACACGTCGGAGAGCCCCTGGTGGCCGGTCGAGAAGAGCGCGACCGCGACGATCCCGGTGCCCATGACCGCCGCACCCGCGACGGGGTGGACCTCCTCCACCAGGTGCGCGGCGCCCCGGCTCACGCGACCACGAGCGCCTGCGTCGCGGACGTCTTCAGCAGCGTGGTCAGCCACGCCAGCGTCCGGCCGGTCTCGCCGTCGCACGCCCTCACGGCGGCGGTCAGCTCCTCGTCCCGCGCGCCCTTGGCCGCCTGCCCGACCAGCGTCCAGGACACGTCGCAGGTCGTCGCCTGGAGGACGAGGTCGTGCAGGTCGCGCAGGTACGCGAGGCCGCCGGTGCGCGGGCCGCGGAAGAGGTCGACGTGGAGCTCCTCCGGGGCGTCGGGGGCCAGCGGGGCGTAGCGGTCGACGAACGCCTGCAGGCGCTCCGCGTGCTCGTCGGCCCAGCCGGCGGTGAGCCGCGCGGTGTCCTGCACCGCGGGCTCCTCGTGGTGGGCCTCGGCGACCGCGCGCAGGGCGGACGCGAGGTCGCGCTCGGCGGTCTGCAGCAGGGTCAGGTAGTGCGCGAGGTGCATCCCTCAGCCCTCCCCGAGCCGCTCGCGGGCCTCGGCGTCGGGCCCGCCGACCGTGGCCGGGACGCTGCCGGGGTCCGCCGCCGCGGAGCCGCCGACGGACGGGGCGGGCGAGGGACCGTCGCCGTCGGCGACCTTCTCGACCCGGACGGCGGTGACCTTGAACGGCGGCTGCTTCGACACGGGGTCCCAGTTCAGGACGGTCAGGTCGTTGGCGGTGCGTCCCGCACCGGTGGGGCGCCCGCCGTCCGCGGCGTCCCACCAGCCGTAGTGGAACGGCACGAACACCATGCCGGGGCGGATCCCGGAGATCCGGACGGCCGCCTCGACCGCGCCCGTCCCCGACGTGATGCGCGCCCGGTCGCCCTCGTGCAGGCCGAGCTCGTCCGCGTCGTGCGCGCTGAGCTCGACCCACGCGTCCGGCGCCGCGGCCTGCAGCTGCGGCGCGCGCCCCGTCTTCGTGCGGGTGTGGAACTGGTAGACGGTGCGGCCCGTGGTGAGGAGCAGCGGTCGCTCCTCCGTGGGCACCTGCGCGGAGGGCACGTACGGCGCGGCGCGCAGGAACGCCCGGCCGCCGGGGTCCGCGGCGCGGTACGCCTCGGCCGAGACCGTCGCGCCGGTCTGCAGGTCCTGCCCGTAGGTCTCCGCGTAGTCCGGGTCCGTGGCGAAGACGCCGTCGTCGTAGAGCCGCTCCTTGCCGTCGGGGTGCTCGTCGTTGCACGGCCACTGGATGCCACCCTCGCGCAGGCGGTCGTACGTCATGCCGACGTACTCGTTCGGGCGGCCGCGCGTGCACGCCTTCCAGGCCTCGAACGCACCCTCCGGGTCGTCGTACTTCAGGAGCGGCGCGCCGTCCTGGTCGCGGAAGTCCATCCGCCGCGCGTAGTCGAGGAGGATGTCGAGGTCCGCGCGGGCCTCGCCGGGCGGGTCGACGGCCTTCTCCGACAGGTGGCAGGTGCGGTCCACGCACGTGAAGCTGCCGAGCTTCTCACCCCACGTCGCCGCCGGCAGCACGACGTCGGCGTACGCGGCGGTCTCCGTGAGGAAGAGGTCCTGGACGACGAGGAACAGCCCGTCGCGGTCGAGGATCTCGCGGATCCGCGGCAGCTCGGGCATCGAGACGGCGGGGTTCGTCGCCTGGATCCACAGCAGGTCGATCGATCCCTGCTCGACGTAGCGGAAGATCTGCATCGCGTGGGTCGGGGCGGCCCAGTGGGGGATCCTGTCCACCGGCACGTTCCAGAGGTCCGCGAGCTCCTGCACGTGCTCCGGGTTGTCCCAGTTGCGCATCGCGGGCAGGTCGCCGTCGGCACCGCTCTCGCGCGTGTTCTGCGCCGTCGGCTGCCCGTTCATCTGGTAGAGCCCGGCGCCCGGCCGACCGAGCATCCCGCGGATCAGGTGCAGGTTGTTGACCTGGCAGGCCGCGGCCGTCGCCTGGTTGGACTGGTAGAAGCCCTGCAGGACGCTCGAGACGAGGCGCTCGCACGTGCCGAGCAGCTCGACCGCCGCCTCGAGGTCCGCCACGGGCACGTCGCAGATCCCGGCCACCCGCGGCAGGTCGTAGGGCTCGACCGTCTCCCGCAGCTCGTCGAGGCCGACGGTGTGGGCGGCCACGTAGCCGGGGTCGTACAGGCCGCGGGCGAGCAGCTCCCGCAGGATCCCGTTCAGGCACGCGACGTTCGTGCCGCTGCGGATCGCCAGGTGCACGTCGGCCTCCCGCGCGACGGCGGTGGAGCGCGGGTCGACGCAGAGCATCCGCGGCGGGTCGGGGCCGCGCCGGCGGTCGAGCATCCGCATCCAGAGGACGGCCTGCGTCTCGGCGACGTTGTGGCCCCAGAGCGCCAGGGCGTCGCAGTGGTCGACGTCCGTGTACGACCCGGGCTGCGCGTCGACGCCGAAGGACTCCTTCATCGCCGCCGCCGCGGTCGCGGTGCACAGGCGCGTGTTGCCGTCCATGTGCGGGGTGCCGATGCCCGCCTTGCCGATGATCCCGAGCGTGTAGTACTCCTCGAGGAAGAGCTGGCCCGAGGTGTAGAAGCCGTGCCGGCCCCAGCCGCCGGGCCGGTCCAGGAGCTCCTTCGAGCGCGCGACGACGCGCCCCATCGCCTCGTCCCAGGTCGCCCGGACGAGCTCGCCGTGCTCGTCGCGCACGAGCGGGTGGGTCAGCCGGTCCGCGCTGCCGTTCGCCTGCCAGCCGTAGAGGTCCTTCGGGCCCAGGCGCCCGTGGTTGATGCGGTCGGTCGCGCGGCCGCGGACGCCGACGATCCGGCCGTCCTTCACGGCGATGTCCATGGCGTCCCCGTTCGAGTGCAGGACGGACGCGGACCGGTACCAGGCGTCGACGTCGTCCTCGGTCAGGTCGCCCTCGAGGAAGGAGTCGACGCGCACGGGCCACGGCGTCCCGGGGCCGTGCGGGGTGCGCGTGCCCCAGGGATCGGCGATGCGGTCGGGCATGGCCGCCGGGTACCCGGGGCGGTGAGGGCCACGCCGCGCCGACGCGCCAACTTCCGGACGCCGTGCACGGTCGTGAACCCCAGGGTGCCCCGGCGCGGTCCGCGTCTACTATGGGGTGATGCTCACACGCCGTCCCGCGCCCGCCGACACCCGGCCGTGAGCCCCGAGCGCGAGGGAGCGGCGCGGCGCTCGCCGGTGCGCGACCGCGACGTCGTCACCGCGGACGCGATCGTCGCGGCCGCCGGCGAGGTCTTCGCCCGGCACGGCTACGAGGGCGGCACCGCCGAGCGGATCGCCGACCGGGCCGGCGTGTCCCTCGGCACGGTGTACGAGCAGTTCCCGGACAAGGACGCGATCCTCGTCGCGCTCGTCGAGCGGCACCTCGACGACGCCTCCGCCGCCCTGACCCCGCTCCTGACCGACATGGTCACGCAGGCCCCGCCGATCGAGGACGGCGTCTGCCGCATGCTGCGCGCGCTCGTCGCGCTGCACCGCACCCACCCCGCGCTGCACCGCGTCCTGTTCGAGGAGGCGCCGCGCCCCGAGGCGCTGCGCCGGCGGCTCGAGCGCACCGTCGAGGCCGCCGTCGAGGCGGTCCACGGGTACCTCGTCGCGCGCCCCGAGGTGCGGGTCCCCGACCACGCCGTGGCCGCGCAGCTCGTCGTCCAGGTCGCCGAGTCCGTCACGCACGGCCTCGTCCTGCACCCCCAGGACGGCGCGGACCCCGAGGCCTACGTGCGCGAGACGGAGCGGATGCTCGTGCGGTACCTCACCGGGCGCTGAGGGCTCGGGCGGCGCCGCCCGGCGAGGAGCCTGCGCGCCGGCCCCGCCGCCCGTCGGGCGGCGTCCCGACGCCCCGCCGGCCCGGGGCGAACGGGCCCCGGACGCCCCGTGACGTGCGCCTCGACCGTGGGTACGTGCCGGGAGTGAGCACGACCGGCACGGCCCCCGCCCCCACGATCCCGCTGCAGAACGGCGCGCGGATCCCCCGGCTGGGACTCGGGACGTGGCCCATGGACGACCGCGAGGCCGAGCAGGCCGTCGCGCAGGCGATCGGCCTCGGCTACCGGCTGATCGACACCGCCTTCAACTACGGCAACGAGACCGGCGTCGGCCGCGGCATCGCGGCGAGCGGCGTCCCCCGCGAGGAGCTCTTCGTCACGACGAAGCTCAACAAGGAGGACCACGGCGTCGACGAGGCGCAGCGGGCGTTCGAGCGCAGCGCCACGAAGCTCGACGTGGACTACATCGACCTGCTGCTGATCCACTGGCCCAATCCCGCCCAGGACCGCTACGTCGACGCGTACCGCGGCTTGGTCCGGCTGCTCGAGGACGGGCGGGTCAGCGCGATCGGCCTGTCGAACTTCAAGCCCGCCCACGTCGACCGCGTGATCGAGGCGACGGGCGTCGTCCCCGACGTCGACCAGATCGAGCTCGACCCGACCCGCCCGCGGCCGCAGGAGCGCGCCTACCTGCGCGGCAAGGACGTGGTCTGCCAGTCGTGGAGCCCGCTCGGCGGCCGCCATGCCGGTCTGCGCGAGCACCCCGTCGTCGCGGAGATCGCGCAGAAGCGCGGCCGGACCCCGGGCCAGATCGTGCTGCGCTGGCACCTCGAGCTGGGCTGCGTGCCGATCCCGAAGTCCGCCGACGCGGAGCGGCAGCGCCAGAACCTCGAGGTCTTCGACTTCTCGCTGTCCCAGGACGACCTCGCCCGCCTCGCGACCCTGGACCGCGGCGGCGAGGGCATCACGGACTCGGACGCGTTCGGGCACTGAGGTCCGGCGCCGGCGCGCGATCCTCCGCCGCCGCGCCGGTCGTGCCGGCCGGGCCGCCCGGCGGCCCGTCGCCCGCCTCGTCGTCGACCGGTCCGTCCGCGGCCGGGGACGCCGCGCCGGTGGGGCCGACGTCGTCCGCCGGGCCCTCGTCGAGGGGGATCGTCGCGCCCTCCCGCGCCCAGGAGGGCCGCGCCCGCTCGCCGAGCGCCTCCGCACCACGGCGGGGCCGTCCGGCCTCCTCCGCGTCGTGGTCGCGCGCCCACTCCGGTCGACGGCGCAGCAGCGCCTGCTCGACGGCGCCGCCGAGGACGAGCGGCGTCAGCGGGGTCAGCCACGGCCCGTGCTCCTCGAAGTTCCACCACCGCACGTCGAGGACGAGCATCGCCAGGGCCCAGACGCCGAGGATGCCCGCGAACAGCACGGCCCGCCGGCTCCGTGGCAGGAGCGGCTCGTCGGCCTCGTCCTCCGCGGGCTCGTCGCCGTCCTCGATCCCGCGCGTGAGGCGGTCGTCGTGGTCGTCGTGCGGCGGCAGCCCCCACGGCGCGGTGGGCGACCGCGGCACGTCCCGCCGGCGGGGCGGCAGGTCGTCGCGACCGGGGAATCCGTCCGTCTCCCACGACGAGGCGCGGTGCCCGGGAGCGTCGCCCGGGTCCTCCCCGGGGCTCTCGGGCTCCGCCATGTACGGGGTGTACCCGTCGTTCCCGGCCGTCACCCCGGGGCGACGGCACAACTTCGGCCGCCCCGCGGGGTTCTGCTCCCTGACGCCCGGCGACCGCCGTGGCCCTCCCGTCGCCCCGTCCCGCCCAGGAGCCCGGTCGTGCCCCCAGCCAGCCGGCCCCGCCGGGCCCTCCTCCGAACCGTCCTGGTGCTGCTGTGCGGCATCGGCTCCGTCGCCGCCTCGACCGTCGCTCCCGCCCCCGCCGCGGCCTCCCGCTCCGTCGTCACCGCGATGGCCGACGACGCGGTCCTGAACGGCACCCACGGCGACCCCGCCCCGATCGTCGCGCGGTGGCGCGACGCGGGCGTGCGCAACGTCCGGCTGTTCGCCCAGTGGTCGCACCTCGCGCCGGCGGTCGGGGCGACGCGGCCGCCCGCGGGCTTCGGCGGCACCGGAGAGGTCCCCTACGACCTGCGGGCCCTCGACCGCAAGATCGACCTCGTCCGCCGCAACGGGATGACGGTGACGCTCGTGGTCACCGGTCCGGGGCCCGTCTGGGGCTCCCTGGACCCGTCGCGTCGCAACGGCCGGTGGCGCCCCGGCCCGGCGCGCTTCGGGGCCTTCGCGCGCGCCGTCGCCCGGCACGTCACCGGGCGCGTCGACCGCTGGATCGTCTGGAACGAGCCGAACGTCGCGACCTGGCTGCAGCCCCAGAGCACGTGCGTCCGCGGGCGCTGCACCCCCGTGTCGCCGCACGCCTACCGCAAGCTCGCCGCCGCGGGCTACGACGCGATCCGCGCCTCCGACCCGACGAGCCCGATCGCGATCGGCGCGACCTCGCCCAAGGGCGACCCGACGCCCCGGACGGTGAACGGGACGGTCCCCCCGCTGCGGTTCCTGCGCGGCCTCGCGTGCGTCGACGACCGCCACCGGCGCCTGACCCGGGGCGACTGCCGGGGCTTCCGGGCCCCGCGCGGCAGCGCGCTGGCCTACCACCCGCACTCGAACGGCTTCACCCCCGGGTACCGCTCG
>WLOB01000159.1 GCA_009699505.1 Actinomycetota bacterium
GGGCATCCCGAGCTGCAGCTCGGCCGTGCGGCAGGGGGCCTCGCGGCCGGAGCGCTCGACCATGCGGTCGACGACCTGCTTCGCCATCCGCCGCCAGGTCGTCAGCTTGCCGCCGGTGATCGTCAGCATCCCCGAGGAGGTCTCGTAGAGCTCGGCGCGCCGGGAGATGTCGACGGAGCGCTTCGGGTCGCCCGTGGCGATGAGCGGCCGCACGCCCGCGTAGGCGCCCTGGACGTCGGAGGCGCCCAGGCGGGTGCCGAAGAACGAGTTGATGCCGTCGAGGATGTACTCCACGTCCTCCTCGGGCGCGCGGACGTGGTCGAGGTCGCGCTCGTCGATCTCGTTGTCCGTCGTGCCCACGAGGGTCCGGCCGAGCCAGGGCAGCGCGAACATGAAGCGCCCGCCGCCGGAGGGCACGATCGCGCCGGAGCGCAGCGGCAGCTTCTCGGTCGGCAGCGTCACGTGGGTGCCGCGCGACGGACGGATGACGGGCACCTCGGCCTCGTCGTGGAGCTCCGCGGGCCGCAGCCGGTCGGCCCAGACGCCGGTCGCGTTGACGACGTTGTGCGCGCGGATCGCGAACTCGGAGCCCGTCTCGGCGTCGCGGACGGTCACGCCCTCGGCGATGCCGTCGCGCTCGAGCAGCCCGAGGACCTCGATGCGGTTGGCGGGGACGGCGCCGAAGCGCTCGGCCTCCTGCAGGATCGTCAGCACGAGGCGGCTGTCGTCCGTCTGGCAGTCGTAGAAGAGGAAGCCGCTCTTGACGTCCTGGCCGTCCAGGGCCGGCACGTGCTCGACGACCTCGCGGGGGTCCAGGGTGCGGTGGCGGTCCGGGCTCCAGCCGCGCTCCTCCTCCGAGAGCCCGCCCCGCCCGCGTCCCCGGCCGCGGCGGTGGTCGAGCGCCAGGGCGTCGTAGAGGTTCAGGCCGACCCCGGTCATCCGGTCGGGGCGGTGGTCCGCGGTCGTGGCGACCACGAGCGGCAGCGGGGTGACGAGGTGCGGGGCGACGCGCGCGTTGATCTGACGCTCGAGGAGCGCCTCGCGGACGAGGCCGATGTCGAACGACGCGAGGTAGCGCAGGCCGCCGTGGACGAGCTTGGACGACCGGCTCGAGGTGCCCGAGGAGTAGTCCGCGCGCTCCACGAGGGCCACGCTGTAGCCGCGGGAGGCGGCGTCGAGCGCGACCCCGGCGCCCGTCACGCCCCCGCCGACCACGACGACGTCGAACACCTCGTCCGACAGGGCCTTCAGGGCGTCCGCGCGCTCGAGCACCACCGGAGCATGGCACCGGGGGCGGACCGCCGGGGCAGGGCGGGCCGGACGGCGGGTCCCCGGGGTCGGACGCCGCCGCGGCTGGGATCCTGCCGGGGACGGACCCGGGGCCGACCCGGGCCATCCCCCATGGGAACCGCGCCCCCGTGCGGGCACCCTGGATCCACGCCCATGAGCACC
Organism: Actinomycetota bacterium; assembly: GCA_009699505.1. GTDB lineage: Bacteria > Actinomycetota > Thermoleophilia > Solirubrobacterales > Solirubrobacteraceae > Patulibacter. The sequence continues at coordinate 1,453 of WLOB01000159.1, forward strand.
GATCCGACCGACCCCACCGACCCGACCCCCGCGCCCGACGGCGCCGAGGAGCCGACGGCCGTCCACGCCGCCGCGCCCGCCGACGACCCCCCGCCCGGCCTCTCCCGCTCCGCCACGGACCGCATGCTCTTCGGCGTCTGCGGCGGCATCGCGGAGCGCTACGCGCTCGAGCCGCTCCTCGTCCGCCTCGCCTTCGTCGCGACGCTCTTCATCGGCGGCGCGGGCGTCCTCTTCTACCTCGCCGCGGCGCTCCTGATCCCGGGGGGCCGCGTCGGCGCCCCCGGACCGGGGCGCCCGGGCGGGCCCGTCGCCGCGGCCGGCGGGGTGCTGCGGGCCCTCGTCGCCCTCGCCGTGGCGATCGCCGCCTTCACGGCCCTCTGCACCGTCGCGCTCCTGAGCTTCGGCACGACCGCCGTGCTCGGCGCCTGGCCGGCCGCGCTCGGCCTGCTGCTGCTCGGCGGCCTGCTCGTCGCCTCTGCCCGCGGCCGCCGGGCGACGGGCGCCCTGCTCGTCCTGGCGCTCGCGCTGGCGGTGCCGGCGACGGCCGCGGTCGTCGCGGACGTCGACGTGGACCGCTCCGTCGGCGAGCGCGAGCACCGGCCGGGCTCCGTCGCGCGGGCGGCGCAGGGGTACCGCCTGGGCGCCGGCCAGATGGTGGTCGACCTGCGCGACCTGCCCCTGCGCCGCGGGGAGCGCGTGACGATCCCGGCCCGGGTCGACGTCGGGCAGGTCGGCGTCGTGCTCCCGCGCGACCGCTGCGTGGCCTGGACGATCCGCACCGACCTCGGCGCCGCCGGCGGCTACGACGTCCTGGGCGCCTCGTCGGGCGGCGGGTCGTGGACGGGGAACGACGCCGGTCCCGTGATCGAGGTCGACCCCGCGTCGGGCCGCGGCGACGACCGGCCCCGCGTGACCCTCGACCTGCGCGTCGGCGTCGGGCACGTCGCCGTCGCGCAGTCCCGCGGCGCGATCGACGGGCCCGGACCGATGGCCCGCGGCGTGGTCCGCCGCGGCGACGACCTGTTGCGCACGAGCGCCTGCCGCACGACCTCCCCGCGGCGGCGCGGGTGACCGCACGCCCCCTCGTCCTGCTCGCCGCGGCCTGCTGCGGCCTGCTCGGCGTCGCGCTGATCGCGACGGAGCAGGGCGCCGGGGGCGCCGCGCAGGCCGGCGCGGGGGTCGTGTGCGCGCTGCTCGTGCTCGCGGCGGTCGGCGCACGCGTGCTGCTGGGCGTCGAGCGACGGCGCGAGGTCCGCGCGATCCGTCAGGCGCGGGCGCTGCTGCGGACGACCCCGCCGGAGCCCGCGGTGGGCGGCCGGCGCACGGTCGCCGCCGCCGTCCTGCTCGGTACGGGCCTGATCCTCGGACTGCTCGCCCTGCGCTCCGTCCTGGGGGTGAGCGTCTGGGCGCTCGTGCTGCTCGGCTCGGGCGGCTTCGTCCTCTGGGCCCAGACCGCGGAGCTGCCCGCCCCGGACGCCACGGGGCCGGCCTCCGGGTGGCAGCGGCTCGTCGGCCGCCGGCCCGGGTCCGGCGGCCGCCGGGCGGAGACGGACGGGCTGCTGCTGGCCAGCGGCATCGGGCTCGTGGTCCTCGGGGCGCTCGTCGCGCTCTCGTCGCTCGGCGCGCTCGACGCGACCCGGACGTCCGTCGTCCAGCTGCTCGTCGCCGTGGCCGCCATCGGCGTGGTCGTCGCCCCGTTCTGGCGGCGCTCCGCGCGGCGGGCGCAGGCGGAGCGGTCCGAGCGGATCCGCGGCGACGAGCGCGCGGAGGTCGGGGCCCACCTGCACGACTCCGTGCTGCAGACCCTCGCGCTGATCCAGCGGCGCAGCGACGACCCGCGCGAGGTCGCGGGCCTGGCCCGGCGGCAGGAGCGCGAGCTGCGCGCCTGGCTGTCGGGCCGCAGCGACCGGCCCGACACGGAGCTCATGGCGGCCCTGCGGGCGGCCGCCGCGGCCGTCGAGGTCGAGCACCGCGTCGAGATCGAGGTGGTCACGAGCGGCGAGCGGCCGCTCGACGACCGGACCGCCGCGCTCGTCGCCGCCGCGCGCGAGGCGATGGCCAACGCGGCGCGCCACGCGTGCCCGGAGGGCCCGGACCCGTCGGACGCCGGGAGGCCCGCCGCCGACGGGACCGCGGCCGCGACCGGCGCCCGCGCCGCACCGGCCGCGGTCGCCGCGCGCGGCGTCGACGCGATCTCCGTGTTCGCCGAGGCCGAGGACGGCCGGGTCGAGGTGTTCGTGCGCGACCGCGGCCGCGGCTTCGACCCCGACGCGGTCCCCGCCGACCGCCGCGGCGTCCGCGAGTCCATCGTCGGCCGGATGCGGCGCGCCGGCGGACGCGCCACGATCACCTCGTCGCCCGGCGAGGGCACCGAGGTCGAGCTGCTCCTCGAGGACCGCCCGTGACCGTCCCCCGCCCCCGGCCGTCGCGGGCGACCGCGCCTTCACACCCGCGGACGTGCCCGCAGACCCGTCCCCACCCCCACCCGGAGCCCCGCCGATGACCGCGCCGCCCACCGTCGTCCTCGTCGACGACCACGCCCTCTTCCGCGCCGGCGTCCGCGCCGAGCTCGAGAACGCGAACGACCCGGCGGGCCCGCGGGCGACCGTGCTCGGCGAGGCCGGCGACGTGGACGTCGCGGTGCGCCTGGTCCTCGACCGCGAGCCCGACGTCGTCCTGCTCGACGTCCACATGCCCGGCGGCGGCGGCGCCGAGGTCCTGCGGCGCGTCCACGAGACCCGGCCGGGCCAGAAGGTCCTGGCGCTGTCGGTGTCCGACGAGCCGGAGGACGTCATCGCCCTGATCCGCGGCGGCGCGCGCGGCTACGTCACGAAGACGATCTCGGGCGACGAGCTCGGCGCGGCGATCGCGAAGGTGCGGGACGGCGACGCGGTCTTCTCCCCGCGGCTGGCGGGCTTCGTCCTCGACGCGTTCGCCGGGCGCCTCGACACGGCGGTGGCGCTCGTCGCCGACCCCGAGCTCGACGGCCTGACCGACCGGGAGCGCGAGGTGCTGCGCCTGATCGCGCGGGGCTACATGTACAAGGAGATCGCCCGCCGCCTGACGATCTCGCCGAAGACCGTCGAGCACCACGTCTCGGCGGTCCTGCGCAAGCTCCAGCTCTCCAACCGCCACGAGCTGACGCGCTGGGCGACGGAGCGGCGGCTGGTGGACTGACGGACCGGCCCGATCAGGCCGTCCCCGCCGCCGGCGCCTCGTGGCGTCGTGCCTCGTGGCGCTCGGTGATCCGCTCGTCGTGCCGGCCCGTGATCCGCTCCATGACGAGGACGAACAGGACGCCCGCGACCACCGTCGCGACGCACGAGACGATCGACGCGCCGTAGATCAGCGTCTGGCCGGCGAGCGTGTCGCCCGGCAGCCGCGTCAGGACGTTCCCGACGAGCTGGCAGACGAGCCACGCCGCCCACCACACGGAGAACAGGGTCGGGACGGCGCGGAGCAGCCAGTCGTTCGTCGTGCCCGAGCCCGCCGTCGCGGGCGCCGCGGCCCGCCAGGCGTCGTTCATCGCGCGCTTCGGGCCGAAGAGCGACCAGATCGGCACGAACCACGAGAACCCCGCCGCCACGGGCGAGTAGCGCGGCCGGTCGACCCCGAGGCCCTGCTGGTTGCGCAGGACGACGTTCTGCCAGCGGATCACGAACACGGCCGACGCGATCAGGGCGAGCAGGGCGACCAGCGCGACGATCCCGTCGACGCCCGAGGCGGCGTTGAAGCGGTCGATCGCGTCCTGCGAGACCGTCAGCTCGTCGACGCGCGTGTCACCGCCGCGGGGCTCGTCGCCCGTGAGGCTGCGCGTCTCCGCGAGCGCCCAGACCGAGCTGAGGCCCTCGATGCCGCTGAGGACGGCGGCCGCCGCGACGGCGAACCGGGCGAGGCGCAGCCGCGGCGTCGGCGAGACGAGCGGTCCCGTGTGCCCCGCGGGCGGCGCCTCCGGCTCGCCGCCCCAGTCCCCCGGGCGGTGGCCGTCGGACCCTCCCGGTGGGCGCGCCCACGGGTCGTCCACCACGCCGTCTCCGGGCTCCTCACGCATCCGCGCAGCGTACGGCGTCGCCCGGCGCACCACGGGACGACGACCGCGCTCCGGAGCCCACCGCCCGCGGCGGCCCCGCCCCCCGCGGCGACGCCGGGCCGCACCGGGTCCCCGGGGCCCGACCGGCGGCGGGCAGCGGTTCCTACGCGCGGGTAGGATCCGCGCCCATGGCTGCGCGGACGATCCTCTTCACCGGTTTCCCGGGATTCATCGGCGCTCGCCTGATCCCCCTGCTGCTGGACCAGGACCGGGACGCGACCGTCGTCGCGCTCGTCGAGCCGCGCATGGTCGAGAAGGCCACCGCGGTCGCGTCGGAGCTCGGCACGGGCGACCGGCTGCGGATCCAGCCCGGCGACATCACGGCCCCGCACCTCGGGCTCTCCGAGAGCGACTGGCGCCGCCTGGCCGAGGACACCGTCGCCGTCCACCACCTCGCGGCCGTCTACGACCTGGCGGTCCCCCTGGCGATCGCCGAGCGCGTGAACGTCGAGGGCACGCAGAACGTCATCGACTTCTGCCGCGCCTGCTCCCGCCTCGAGCGCCACAACTACGTCTCGACCGCGTACGTCGCGGGGCTCCGCGGCGGCACGGTCCGCGAGGCCGACCTGTGGGCCGGCCAGTCCTTCAAGAACCACTACGAGTCGACGAAGTTCGCCGCCGAGGTCCTCGTCCGCGCGTCGATGGACGAGATCCCCACCACGATCTACCGGCCCGGCATCGTCGTCGGCGACTCGCGGACCGGGGTCACCCAGAAGTTCGACGGCCCCTACTACCTGCTGCGCACGATCCAGGCCGCCGTCGGCCGGCACAGCCCGATCGTGCAGCCCGGCGGGATGACCGCCCCGTTCAACGTCGTGCCGGTCGACTTCGTCATCGACGCGATCGTCACGGGCGCCGGCGACCCGGACTTCGCCGGCGAGACGCTGCACCTCGTCGACCCGGACCCGATCACCGCGTCGGACCTCTACGCCCGCATGTGCCGCGCCTACGCCGACAGGGCGCCGGCGTTCAAGCTGCCGTGGGGCATGGTCGACCAGTCGCTCCGGCTGTCGCTCATGCGCCACCTGCTCGGCGGCACCCCCCGCGAGTCGCTGATCTACCTGAACCACCAGGTCCGCTACGACACCTCCCGGGCGACGGAGCTGCTCGGCCGCCACGGCGTCACCTGCCCGCCCGCGTCGACCTACGTCGGGCCGATGGTCGCGTTCTTCCGCGAGCACGAGGACGACCCGGCCTTCGCCCCGCTGAAGAAGTAGGGGGGCCTCGACCGGAACTCCGGTCGGGACCGCGGGTTCTCATGTACGTGACGCCCCGCTCCTCCCCCGTGCGCCCCGCCGTCCTGGCCCTCGCCGCCGCCGTCCTCGGCGGCGCGGTCGCGGCGACCCCGGCCGCCGCGGCGCCAGGACCGTTCGCCCCGACGGTCCTCTCCGTCGAGCAGAACGACACGCCCGTCGACGGGTGGGGCGGCTGGCTCGTCTGGAGCCGCCGCGACGACGCCGGCCGCTACGGGCTCGTCGCGCGCAGCCCCGAGGGCACGGGCGTCCGGCTCGGCGTGGCCCCGCAGGACGCCCCGATCGACGCCGGCATCGGTCCGGGCCCCGACGGACGGCCGCTCGTCGTCTACACGGTCTGCCGTCAGGCGACGACGGTCGTGCCGACGGGCTGCGACGTGCGCCGCCTCGACGTGACCACGGGCGAGGACGCCCCGGTGCCCGCCGCGTCCTCCCCCGACGTCGACGAGCGCTTCCCGTCCGTCTGGGGCACGCGGGTCGCGTTCTCCCGGCCCGCGTCGCCTGCGCGGCCGCTGCGCACCGGCATCGCGATCGCCGACCTCGACTCCCCCGTGGCCGTCGCGCCCTCCGTCTTCGGCACGCGGACGGAGAAGCGCGGCCGCCGGCGCGTCACCTCCCCGGAGTACGGGCCGCAGGGCCTCGACCTGCGCGGGTCGGTCGTCGCCGCGTCCTGGCGGACCGCCGGCGCCGGGCCCGAGCGCTGGCGCCTGCTCGTGCGCCGCGGGAGCGGGGCGCCCCGCACCGTCGTCAGCGCGACGACGAACCGCCGCACCCTGAGCCGTCTGGGCCGCCCGGTGCTCTCGGCCCGCGAGGTCGTGGCCCCGCGCCAGCGCGCCGGCACGACGAACCGGTCCGAGCTCCTGCGCTCGACGCTCAGCGGCAGCCGGATGTGGACGCTCGGCAGCGGCTTCAGCGACGCGCAGAGCGAGCGCTACGGCTCGGCCCTGAGCGCCGTCACGCGGATCACGGAAGACCGGCTCGTCGTCGTCCGCCGCCTGGCGAGCGACGGGCGCTGGAGCTGCAAACACCCGCTGCTGCCCGCGGCCCGCGGCTGCGAGCTGCTGCAGCTCGACGCCGCCGCGCAGCCCTGGCGGCGCGTCCGGCGCTGACCGACGCGGCCGGGTCTGGCGGCGCGTCCGGCGCTGACCGACGCGGCCGGGTCCGGCGCGGACCGCCCTCCGCGCGAGCGTCCGCGGACGCCCGTCGGCCGACCTGCTGGGCCGGGATCACGCCCGGGGCGACGGCGCGACCGGCCGCCCGGCGGACGACCCGGCGAGCCGGGACCGTGCCCGGGTCAGCGCCGCGCGGGCGCGCCGGCGGCCGTCGGCACGCCGACCACGCCGCCCCGGCCGTCGACGCCGACCGCGAACTTCGCCTTCAGCACGGTCTCGTCGAGGGCGCCGGCGGCGCGCAGGACACCGGCCTCGTCCGTGCCGGTGACCGCCCAGCTCGGCGGCTCGTCGCGCCACCGCGCGGCGAAGATCGCCCCGGAGCCGGCGCCGAGGGTGCGCGAGGCGCGGCCCTGCGCGTCGGTCAGCTCGATGCTGCGGCCGTCCCTCGCGGGGACGACGGGGATCCCGCTCTCGCGCGCCCCGCGCTCGGCCAGCCCGAGCGACGGGTCCTCGCGCAGCTGCGCCCACGTCCCGACCGCGATGCGCGCGGAGCCGGGGTTGTAGGAGGTGCGCACGAGGTTGGAGACCGCGGGGATGCCGTAGCGGACGAGCGCGTCGCGGACCATCCGGCAGGCCTGGCCGCGCTCCTGACCGCACTCGACGCGGACGGGCCAGCGCTTGCCCTCCTGGCCGTGGAGGAACGGCTCGGGCCAGGTGCCGACCACGCCGCGCGGCACCACGGGCGAGGCGCCCAGGTCGAGCCAGAGCGTGTCGCCCTCGCTGACCTTCGTCGTGCGGGCGGTGTCGAGGATCGGCAGCTGCTGGAGGTTGACGTCCTGCTTCGTGGCCGCGAGCGCGCCCGAGCGCATCGGGGAGCCGTTGAGCCACATCGTCCAGCGACGGTCGCCGGCGGCGCGGCGGCCGTCGATCGACGTGACGTTCCCGCGGCCGTCGACCTCGGTCCTCGCGGCGCGCCGGA
>WLOB01000016.1 GCA_009699505.1 Actinomycetota bacterium
CCCCGTCCGGGCCGGCCGCGGCGGCGCCGGCCTCGGCCGCCTGCGCGACGGCCCGCAGCGTGGGGGCGGCCGGTGTGCGCGGCTCCCACTGCGCCTGGCCGCGGCCGTGCAGGACGGCGACGCGGCGGTGCGGCAGCCACGTCGCCGCCTCGCGCTCCCAGGTGAGCTTCATCCCGGCGGGACAGACGACGACCGCGGGGTACGCGCCGTCGACCTCGAGCGTCGCGAGCGCCTGCACCGTCTTGCCGAGGCCCTGCTCGTCGGCGAGGAACGACCGGCGGCGCTTGAGGAGGTACCGCACGCCGGCGTGCTGGAACGGCTGCAGGGTGCCCCCGAGCCGCAGCGGCTCGCCGGCCGTCGTGCGCCTGACCGGGCTCGCGCGCTCGGCCTGGGAGAGGTCGATCGTCTCGATCCGCTCCTCGTGCTCGACCCGCATCACGGCGAGCAGGTCGCGCGCCGCGGTGGTGACCACGAGGGTCGGGTGCTCCCGGATCAGCCCTTCGACCGCGGCCAGCAGCGACGGGTCGGCCGGGACCGCGAGGCTCGTCGCGGCGTCGATCGGGGCGTCGCCGCGCCGGTAGCCGCGGCCGGGGGTCGTGTCGAGCGGGATCGCCTCGGGCAGGCGGCCGAAGGCGGCGTGCAGGCGGGTGCTCCAGCCCGGCAGGAGCTCGAGGCGCGGGGTCCGCTGGTCGTCCCGACCGGCGCGCAGGGTCGCCGCGGCGGGCATCCGGCCCATCCGCAGCTCCGCCGAGGCGAGCATCACGAGGGTGTCGACGACGAGCCCGTCGATCCGGTCCAGGAGCGCGACGCCGTCCGCGTCGAAGGGCAGCAGGTCGACGGCCCGGCTCTCGATGCCGAGCGCCTCGGCGGCGGCCTCCGGCGACAGGCGCTCCGCCGCGTCGGTCAGCCGCGACGGCGGCTCGCCGATGAGCGTCACCACCGCCAGGCGCGGGCCGTCGTCGAGCTCGAGGACCGTCGTCTCGCCGTGCCAGCGCGACATCCCGCCGAGCCACGCCGCGACGTGCTCGTCCGGGAACAGCTCGGCCCGCGTGTCGTCCAGGAGCCGCCGGGTGACGATGGCGGCGTGGACGCCCAGCGGGGCGCGCCAGACGTGGTTGCTCCAGTCGAAGTAGCGCCCCGGGATCGACCGGACGGCGTCGTTCATCCACCGGGGCACGTCCAGGACGAGCTCGGGGGTGCGATCGCGCGACTGGATGGTGATGGAGGGCACGGGCGCGTCGATGCCCGGAACGGTAGGCGACGGGCCGCGCGGGGGCGGTCCGGACGGGGCCTGCGGTCAGGCGTGCGCGGCCCAGAGCGCCGCGGTCGCCTCCTCGGCGTCCGCGTCGTGCGTGCGCTGGAAGTTGCGCCCGCCGCGCCCGAAGGTCGCCGCCACGCCGGCGGGCAGCTCGTCCTCGGCGAAGGGCCGGTCCAGCCAGTCGGCCGGTCGCACGTGGTGGATGCCGACCTCGCGGGCGGCCGGTGCGTCGTCGTAGCGCCACGGGCCCGTGATCCGGCCGAGGCGGAACGGGGCGTCCTGCGGGTCGCCGGCGGTCCGCGTCCAGACGAACGCCCCCGCGGGCACCTCGGCGAAGCGGCGGAGCATCCGGCCGGCCTTGTCGCCGTGGCGGTCCGTCGCCGCGGCGACCGCCTCGTCGAGCGTGGCGGGTGCCACGTCGAGCGCGTCGCCCGTCCCGACCAGGCCGTGGGCGAGTCCGAACGCGGCACCGGCGCCCGGCGGCAGGTCGCGGTCGCGGGCCCGCATCGGGGCCCGGTGGACGGGGGTCCGCTGCTGCACGACCGGCCCGGCGGCTACTCGTCCGAGACGGTCTTCGTGGTCATGGCCTGGGCGGCGTCGGTGCCCATGACGCGGCGGGTGAGGGCCGGTGCGGCGAAGCGCAGGGCGGCGGCCAGGCCGTAGACCTTCGGGGTGTAGCGCTCGGGCTTGCGGCCGAGGCCCGCCTCGACGATCGCCTCGGCGACGCCCTCGGGCGTGCCGAGCAGGTGCCTGCCCATCCGGCTCGTCACGAGCTCGGTCTGCGGGAAGCCCTCCGTCGGCACGAACCCGGGCAGGACGTTGCCGACGTGCACGCCGTGGGCGGCCTCCTCGAGCCGCAGCGCGTCCGTCCACAGCGCCAGCGCCGCCTTGCTCGCGGAGTACGCGCCCGTGCCGGGGCGGCTGACGCGCGCGGCGGTGCTCGAGACGTTGACGATCGACGACGGTGCGGCCGTGCGCAGGTCGGGGAGCAGCGCCTCCGTCAGCCGGACGACGGCGTCGAAGTTGATCGCCATGGTCCGGCGGACGTTCTCCCACCCGCCGTTCTCGGCACCGAAGCGCGCGCGGTAGCCGGCGCCCGCGTTGTTGACCAGCAGCGTCGGCAGGCCGTGCTCGGCGCGGACGTGGTCGCGGACCCGCTGCGGCGCGTCGTCGTCGGTGAGGTCGCAGGCGACCCAGGTGACCGTGGCGGGCAGCGCGGACGCCAGCGCGGCCAGGCGCTCCTCGCGGCGGGCGACGAGCACGATCCGGGCGTTCGGCTCGCGCGCCAGGCGCTTCGCCGCCGCCTCGCCGAGCCCGCTGGACGCGCCGGTGATCACCGCGACGAGCGGTCCGGCGGGGGCGGTGGCGGGCGCGGGGGACGCGGAGCTCTCCATGCGCGCATCACAGCGCATCCGGAGCGGCCGTGCACGGTGCGGGCGACGACCGGGCGCGCAGTGGCGAGTCTTGCGTGTACCGTATGAGACATGAGTGTCTCATCCGCCGGCGTGCCGGACCGCGGCGACGACCGCCTCCTCGCCGCGGCGCTGCGGCTCCTGAACACGGACCCCGCCGCCACGATGGCGCAGATCGCCGCCGCTGCCGGGGTGGGCCGGGCGACGCTCCACCGCCACTTCGCCATGCGCGACGACCTCGTCCTGGCCCTCGGCACCCGGGGCCTCGAGCGGTGGGAGGCGTCGCTGCGCGCCGGCGACGCGCTCGCGGTCGTCGGCACGGACGACGCCGAGGCCCACCGCGCGGCGATCGAGGACCTCGTCCGGCGCTCCGTCGTCGACGCCGCCGACTACGCCTTCGCGCTCACCCACCCCGAGATCGAGCGGCACCCCGACCTCGCCGGCACCGTCCGGCGGCTCATCGACCTGGAGACGACCGTGCTCGCCTCGGCCCAGCGGGTCGGGGTCCTGCGGGACGATCAGCCCGCGGCGTGGCTGGACCACGTGCTCTTCGGGCTGCTGCGGGCCGGGCTGGACGCCGAGCGCTACGGCGACGTGGCGCCGCGCGAGATCGCGGACCACGTCGTCTCGAGCTTCTTCGCGGCGGCGGGGCGATGAGCGCCCGCCTGCCCGGCGGCGCGCGCTGGTGGGGGCTCGCGGTCCTCTGCGCGAGCCTCCTGATGGTCGTCATGGACATGACGATCCTCAACGTGGCGCTGCCCGACATGACGCAGGACCTGCGGCCCGGGTCCACCGAGGTCCTGTGGATCGTCGACGTCTACTCGCTCGTGCTGGCGGGGCTGCTCGTGACGGCGAGCGCCGTCGGCGACCGCTGGGGGCACCAGCGCGTCCTCGTCGCCGGCTTCGTCGTCTTCGGGCTCGCGTCCGCCGCGGTCCTCGTCGCGGAGTCGCCCGCCGCCGTCATCGCGGTCCGCGCGCTGCTGGGGGTCGGCGGGGCGATGATCATGCCCGCCACCCTCGCGATGATCCGCCACCTGTTCCCGGACGGGCGCGAGCGGGCGTTCGCCCTGGGCATCTGGGGCGCGATGGCCGGCGTCGGGGCGGCGCTCGGGCCGATCCTCGGCGGCCTGATGGTCGAGCTCTTCGACTGGCACGCCGCGTTCCTCGTCAACGTCCCCGCCATGGTGCTCGGGGCGGCCGCCGCGATCGTCCTCCTGCCGCGGGGCCGGGCGTCGTCGCCGGCGCCGTGGGACGTGCCGGCGCTGCTCCTGTCCGTGGTGGGCATGCTGGCGCTCGTCTTCGCGATCAAGGACCTCGCGAAGCACGGCGTGGAGCCCGCGGGCGTGGTCGCGACGGTCGTCGCCGTCGTCGGGCTGACCCTGTTCGTGCGCCGGTGCCTCGGCCGGGACCGACCGATCCTCGAGCTGCGCCTGCTCGCCCGCAGGCAGGTCGCCGCGGGGGTCCTCACCGCGCTGGCCACGATGGTCGCGCTGTCGGCGGTGCTGCTCGTCGGCGCCCAGTGGCTGCAGGCGGTCGAGGGTCTCGGGCCGCTCATGGCCGGCGTCGCGCTGCTGCCCGCCGCGGCGGGAGCGATCGTCTTCGCACCCCTGGCGCCGTCGATCGCCGAGCGCGTCGGGGCCCGGGTCGTCCTGGCCGCGGGGCTCGTCGCCCCCGGCCTCGGGCTGCTGGCGCTCGCGCTCGCGGGCGACCCGACCTACCCGGTCTTCGCGTTCTCCCTGACGATGATCGGCGTCGGGACCGGTGCGCTGGCGTTCGGGTCGGCGGTGATCATGGCCGGCACGCCGACGGACCGGGCGGGCAGTGCCGCGGCGATCGAGGAGACCTCGTACGAGGTGGGGACGACGCTCGGCGTCGCGGTCCTCGGCAGCCTCGCCGCCGTGATCTACCGCGACGCCCTGCCCCTCGGCGACCTCGCCGGGCTGCCCGCGGACGCGGCGGACGCCGCCCGCGAGTCCATCGGCGGCGCCCAGGGCGTGGCGTCCGGCCTGGACCCCGCGGCGGCGGCGGACCTGGCGGCCCGGGCGCAGGCGGCCCTCTCCGACGCGCTGGCGGGCATGGGCGCGGCCGGCGCGGTCGTCCTGCTGCTCTCGGCGGTCGGCGTGTTCCTGCTGACCCCGCGACGGGTCGACCTGTCGGAGGTCGACGGGCACTGAGGTCCGGGCGGGTCGGATCCGGCCGGGCGGGCCGGTGGTCCGGACGGCCCGGACGGGTCAGACGGGCCAGGTCTCACCGCGCCAGGCGGCGTCCCAGAAGCGCCACTCGTAGCGGCAGCCCTGCAGCCAGATCGCCGCGAAGCGGTCGCGGCCGTCGGGGCCGAGCGCGGGGGCGTGCGCGTCGACGATCTCCAGCAGCCGGTCGACCTGGGCGGAGAACTCGTCGCCCGCGTACGTGTCGATCCACCGCTGGTACCGGGGGTCCGGCGAGCCCTCGGCGAGCAGGGCCCGGCCGACCTCGCGGTAGATCCAGAAGCACGCCAGGACCGCGGCGAGGCCGTCCGTGGAGGAGCCGGCCGCCGCGTGGGCCAGCATGAAGTCGACGTAGGCGGTGGTCGTCGGGCTGCGGGGGGTGGTCGCGACCTCCTCCGCCGACAGGCCGAGGTCGGCGATGAAGGCGGCGTGCAGCTCGTGCTCGACGGTGATCGCCTCGGCGCCGGCGGTCGCGAGGAAGACGATCTCGTCGTCCGCCGTGGCCCGGCCGGCGGCGAGCGCGAGGGCCCGTGCGAACCCCTTGAGGTAGTGCGAGTCCTGGACGACGTACGTCCGGAAGACGTCCTCGGGCAGCGACCCGTCCGTCAGCCCCGCGAGGAACGGGTGCTCGAGGATCCGTCCCTGCACGGGTGCGGCGGCGGCCCAGAGCGCGGCGGTGAACGAGTCGGGGCCGCCCGGGGTCGGGGCGGGGTCGCCGGGCGTCGGGGCGGGGGAGGGCGCGCGCATCGGGCGGAGGCTACGAGAGGGCGGGGCCCGGAGCGCGCGGCGTGGGAGGGCGGCGGGCCGGAGTCCGCGCGGGCGGCGGGCGTCGTGGGATCCCGATCCGCGCCGGGTCCCGGGGCGACCGCCCGACGTGCCGCCGGGGCGCGCCGCCGTCGTGTCCCGCTCAGAACGCCCCGCCGCGGCCCGCCCCGCCCGCGAACCGCGACGCGCCCTCCAGGGCCTCGCCCGAGCCGAGCGTCCGCAGGCCGTGCGCGTGCTCGACGGCCAGGGCCTCGTCCTCCGGCAGGCCCGTCGCGTCCAGGAGCGACGCCCGGTCGCCGCGCATGCAGACCTGCGGGAACGCGGCGAGCTGGGCCGCCAGCCCCTGCGCGGCCGACAGCGCGGTGCCGCGGGGCACGACGCGGTTGACGAGCCCCATCGACCGCGCCTCGTCGGCCCCGACCGGGCGACCGGTGAGGACGAGGTCCATCGCGTGGCCCTCGCCGATCAGGCGGCTCAGGCGGAAGGTGCCGCCGTCGATCAGCGGCACGCCCCAGCGGCGGCAGAAGACGCCGAGGACCGCGTCCTCCTCGGCGACGCGCAGGTCGCACCACGCGGCCAGCTCGAGTCCTCCCGCGACGGCGTGCCCGGCGATCGACGCGATGACCGGCTTGGAGAGGCGCAGGCGCGTCGGGCCCATCGGGCCGTCGGCCGGCAGCGGCTCCATCCGGTTGCTGCGCGGGGACCCGAGCGCCTTGAGGTCGGCGCCGGCGCAGAAGGTGCCCCCGTCGCCGTGGAGCACCGCGACGGCGGCGTCCTCGTCCGCCTCGAACGCGCGGAAGGCGGCGACGAGCGCGTCGGCGGTGGGGCCGTCCACGGCGTTGCGGGCGTGGGGGCGGGAGAGGACGACGGTCGTGACCGGCCCGTCCCGGTGCACCCGGACGGCGTCGGCGCCGGTCGGCCCGCCCGCGCCCGCCGCACCCGTACCCGCCGCGCCCCCGTCGCCTCCCGTGCCCGTCGGTCCCGCAGGCGTCGTCCCGTCGCTCATGGGGCGATTGAACCACGTCGCGGTTGACAGGTGAATCCTGATTCACCACCATGTGAACCGCGATTCACCATGAGCACGACCGCCGATCCCGCCCCGACCACCGCCACCCCCGCCGCCCCGGCGGCCCCCGCCGGCCCGCGGGAGGGATCCGCGACCGCGCCGGCCACGGCCACGGCCGTCCCGGACGACGCCGTCCGCCGGGCGCTCGCCGGGCCCGACGGGCCCTCGCGCCGGGTGCTGAACCAGGCGCCGCCGTTGCACCCCGTCGACCTGTGGGCCACGGACGTCGCCCTGCGCGAGGGGCTGGGGCGCGAGGGCGGTGACTGGGGTGCCGACCGCGTCGCGGAGACCGGCCGGGCGGCGGGCACCGTCGAGGCGCGCGACCACGGGCTGCGCGCCGAGCGCAACGAGCCCCGCCTCGTCACCCACGACCGCTACGGCGCACGGGTCGACGAGGTCGAGCTCGATCCGTCGTGGCACCGGCTCCTGGACGGCGCCATCGAACGGGGCCTGGCGGGCGGTCCGTGGCGCGAGGACCGTCCCGGCGCCCACGTCGTGCGCGCGGCCGGGTTCGCGCTCTGGGGCCACACGAACGGCGGCGTCATGTGCCCCGTCTCCATGACCTACGCGGTCGTCCCCGCGCTGCGCGACGGCGCCCCCGCGCTGGCGGCGGAGTGGGAGGACCGCCTGACCCGCACGGACCCGTCGACGAGCGCGATCGCGGGCATGGCCATGACGGAGCGCCAGGGCGGCTCGGACGTGCGCGCCAACATCACCGTGGCGCTGCCCGTCGGCAAGGGCGCCCCGTCCGCCGACCCGCAGGACCCGTCCGGCGCCTCGTCCGTCGCGGCCGACGAGTACGAGCTGTGGGGCCACAAGTGGTTCTGCTCCTACCCGCCGTGCGACGTCTTCCTGGTCCTCGCGCAGCTGCGGGACGCGCCCGAGGACCCCGACGGCCCGGGCCCGGGCCTCTCGTGCTTCCTCGTCGAGCGCGGCCCCGGCATGGAGTTCCAGCGCCTGAAGGACAAGCTCGGCACCCGCTCGCTGCCCTCCTCCGAGGTCGAGTTCCGCGGTGCGCGCGGCCGCCTCGTCGGCGAGCCCGGCGGCGGCGTCCGCGCGATCATCCGGATGGTCAACCACACCCGGCTGGACTGCCTCGTCGGCTCGACGACGTCCATGCGGCGCGGAACGATCGAGGCGATCCACCACGCCCGCCACCGCGGCGCGTTCGGGGCGTCGCTCGTCGATCAGCCCGCGATGCAGAACGTCCTGGCCGACCTGGCGATCGAGTCCGAGGCCGCCACCGCCGTCGCCCTGCGGATGGCCCGCGCCTACGACGAGGACGACGCCGCGTTCCGGCGCTTCGGCACCGCCGTCATGAAGTACTGGGTCTGCAAGCGCGCCGGCGGCCACGCGAACGAGGCGCTCGAGTGCCTCGGCGGCAACGGCTTCGTCGAGGAGTCCGGGATGCCGCTGCTCTACCGCGACGCCCCGCTCATGTCGATCTGGGAGGGCTCGGGCAACGTCGCCGCGCTCGACGTCCTCCGCGCCCTGGGCAAGGAGCCCGAGGGCCTGCCCGCGTTCCTGCGCGAGTGCGCCCTGGCCGCCGGCGCCGACGCGCGCTTCGACGCGCACCTGCGGGACGTCCGGTCCCGCGTCGAGGCGCTCTTCGCCGACGACGGCCGCTCCGTCGAGGAGCGGCTGTTCGACGCGCAGTTCGCCGCCCGGCGGATCGTCGAGGACCTCGGCGTGCTGCTGCAGGCGTCGCTGCTCCTGCGCCACTCGACCCCCGAGGTCGCCGACGCGTTCTGCGCCGCACGCCTGGGCGGCGAGGCCGGCCGCGCGTACGGCACCCTGCCCCGCGGCGTCGCGGCGCGGGCGATCGTCGACCGCGCGTTCCCCGCGTGAGCGCCCTGCCCGGCGGCGCCGCGGAGGCGGTGCCGCTGCGCGCGGTCGACGTCGCGTCGACCCGCGACCGCCTGCTCGCCGCGGCGCGGTCCGTCGTCGAGGAGCACGGCTACGGCGGCGCGTCCGTCGCCGCGATCTCCGTCGCCGCGGGCGTGGCGAACGGGACGCTCTACCGGCACTTCGGGTCGAAGGCCGAGCTCTTCGTCGAGGTCTTCCGCGACGTCTGCGGCCGCGAGGTCGACGCGATGCGCGCGGCCGTCGAGCAGGTCGGGCAGGACGGGCGGCCCGACCCCGTCGAGCGCGTCCTGGCGCCGCTGGACGTCTTCGCCCGCCGCGCGCTGCAGAACCGCACCCTGGCGTGGGCGCTCCTCGCCGAGCCCGTCGACGCGCTCGTCGACGAGGTCCGCCTGGAGTACCGGCGCACGTACCGCGACCTGCTCGTCGGCCTGCTCGCCGACGCGGTCGACGCCGGCGCGCTGCCGCCGCAGGACGCGGGGCTGACCGCCGCGGCGCTCGTCGGGGCCGTCGGCGAGGCCCTCGTCGGACCGGTCTCGCCGCGCGCGGAGCCGGCGTCCGGAACGGACGACTCCCTGCTCAGCGGGCTGCGGGACGTCTGTCGCCGGGCGACGGGAGCCCCGCCGCGGGGCCCGGATCGACTGCCGCAGGGCGACGGGGACCGCCGGTAGGCTGCGCGCCGATGCATCTGGGGAACCTCGCCGACGCCTCCCCCTTCACCACGAAGGACGGCTCCACCATCCGCGAGGTCGCGGGCCCCGTCTCGCTGCCGACGGCCAACCAGTCCCTGGCCGAGGCCCGGGTCCCGCCCGGGGGCGCCACCACCGCGCACCTGCACCGCGTCTCCGAGGAGCTCTACCACTTCGTCTCCGGGACGGGCCGCGTCCGCCTGGGCGAGGAGGAGCGCGAGGTCCGCCCGGGCGACTGCGTCGTGATCCCGCCGGGGACGCCGCACAAGCTCTTCAACGCGTCGGCCGACGAGGACCTCGTGCTCCTCTGCTGCTGCGCGCCCCCCTACTCCGACGCGGACACCGAGCTGCTCGAGCCCGAGGTCCCGCACCCCGGGTCCGCCTCGTGAGCCGACCACGCGGGGCGGCGGCGCTCCTCGTCCTGGTCGTGCTCGTCGCCCTCACCGCCGGCGGCCTCGCGCCCTCGTCGGCCCGCGCCGCCAAGGGGTGGACCCAGGACGGCCTGTGGGACTTCGTCGACCGGCGACAGGCCCAGATCGAGCCGCGGTGGCAGGCCGGGCGCGGGACCTACCTGCCGGTGGGCAACGACGACGACGTGCGGCTCGACGCGAACATGCTGGCCGTCCACGCCGCCGCGGCGCGCAGCCGGCACCAGGGCGCTTCCCGGCACGACGACCGCGTCGTCGCGCTCGCCGACGTGCTGACGCGGGCGCCCGCCTTCCTCACGCCCCCCGCGTCCAGGAACGGCGGGCAGGCGCACATCCCGGGCTGGTCCTCGTCGACCTCGAGCCCCGGCGCGCAGCACGTCGCGATCGACCCGCAGGTGGCCTCCGCGCTCGCCTCGGCGTGGGAGGTCCGCGAGGCCGTCGGCATGCCCGACGAGCTCGCCGACCGCATCGTGGAGCGGATCCGCTCCGTCGCCGACTCCGCCTTCTACCGCTACCCGGCGATGCTGCTGAACCAGTTCAACTGGCAGGGCGACATGGCCATGGCGGCCTTCAAGGTGTCGGGCGACCCGCAGTACCTCGAGCAGTACCGGCTGCAGCTCACGCGCTTCGTCCAGGGCACCCGCGCACCACTGACCGAGGGACGCACCGCGTTCCTGAACGCCGGCCTCGGGCTCATCTACTCCCCGCGCGCCGCCGGGTCGCTCGGGCCCGCGCTGCTCTCGTCGAGCGAGTACGAGAACCTCATCCTCTCCGGCCTGCGCCACTACGACCTCGCGGTCGCGGCCGGGATGGCGCCGCTGTCGCCCGACGACGAGGAGCGCCTGCGGCTCTGGGGCCAGCGCACGCTCTACGGCGACTGGACGCACGCCGGCACGCTGAACTGGGACACGAGCCTCGGCACCCGCCGCTGGCACCTCACCCGCTACTGGGCCTTCGCGCTGCAGGGCGTCGAGACGCTCGCGACGAGCACGCGGCTGTCCGGCTCGGCGCCCCAGACCGCGTGGGCGACCTGGATCGCCCAGCGCGCGCTCGAGATCTACGACGTGTTCGCGGGCCGCCAGCGCACGGGGCTCCTCGAGACCGGGCTGTGGGGCGTCGTCGGGCGCGACGCGGCCGCCGAGGCCGACCCGATCTTCACGGCCGCGCGGTTCGCCTCGCACGCCGCGCGCCTGGCGCAGCTGGGCCTCGGGGCCCGCGCGGACGTCCTGCCGCCGGGCTGGTTCGCGTGGGACCCCGACGCGGGCCGGCTCGCCGTCTCGACGAAGCGCTACTCGACCGGCGTGCTGCTCCGGCACCCGACGGACGACATCGGCGGGATCGAGCTGTCCCGGCTCTTCGGCGCCGCGGGCGACCCCGTCTCCGGCACCGGCGGGAGCGCACGCTCCGCGTTCGGCCTCGACCTCGCCGTGCGCGGGCGGGTCGTCCTCGACAGTGAGCCCGGGCGCAACCTGCGCCAGGCCGGCACGCAGGAGCTGCGCGTGACGCTCGGCGGCGGGCGCCCGCTGCGGGGGACGTTCACCGAGGGCCTCCGCGCCTACGGCACCTCGAAGGGCGCCGCGGGCACGATCCGCGTTGACCAGCGCTTCGACCAGGACGGCGTCGACGTCCTGCGGTCCGTGAAGGCGCTCGAGGACGCCGACGCGATCGTCCGCCTGCCCGCGTGGGGCTCGACCGCCCGGGTCACGGCCGTCCTGGCCGACGGCTCGACGGTGCGCCTGGCCTCGAAGCCGATCCCCGCGGAGGGGGTGCAGGGCCTGCTCGTCGACGCGCGGCGCGGCGGCTACCGCGTCGGCCTCTGCCGCCTGCCCGCCGGCGCCCGGCTGCGCCTCGCGTCCGTGGCGCCGCTGTCGACCTCGACGAGCACGCGACGGGTGGCGCAGGTGCTCTTCCCGGTGCCCGCTGGGGCGAGCCGCCGGATCGACGTGCGCCTCGCGCCGACGATCGCGCGCCCGCTCGCCGAGGACCTCTGCGGCTGAGCCTCCGGGGGGCCGTCCGGGCCCCGGTCGACCGCCCCATCCGGCGACGCGCCTCGGGTACCCTGGCGCCGACCGGCCGGTGCCGGGCGCCCCGGGGGTGGGGCCGTCCGGCACGTGCGCGGGGTGCCCCGGGAGACGACGGCATGACGGTACGGGCGACGAGCAGGACGACGACGATCGCGACCGCGGCGCTGCTCGCCGCGCTGGCGACGGCGGCGACGGCGGGCGCCCAGGAGCCCGACGACGGCCGCCTGACGCTGCGCGACACCCTCTACGTCCTGCCGCTGGGACCACCGGCCGCGACGCCGGACTGCCTGCTCGTCCTCTGCCCGCTCGTCCAGCCCTTCGCGCCGGTCGGCTCGGGCCCCGACGCCGGCACGAGCGGCCTGCGCGTCACGGGGCTGCCCGCCGCGCCGCCGCGGGTGGTCGCGGAGAGCCGGTCGGAGCCCACGCCGTACGACGGCGCGAGCGACTCGGGCACCGCGTCGCTGGCCCTGTCGGCCGACAGCCGCGCCGACGGCTCGGGCGGCACCGTGACGACGTCCGTGCGCCTCGAGGAGGTCGGCGGCGGGACCGTCGCCGAGCTGCCCCCGGCCGTCGTCCCGCTCGACGGCGCCAGGCACACCGCCGGGCCCCTGGCGATCGCCCCGTCGCGCCTCGTGCTCGGCCGCTCGTACGTCGCCGTCGCGCGCTTCTCGTTCTCCGTGCCGGCCGGCGGCTCCGTCGCCGCGCGGGTCGCGGCGCCGCGTCTGCTCGCCCGCGGCCCGCGCCGGACGGCCCGGACGCCCGCGGCGCTCCGGCCGGGCCGGCCCGTCGTGCGGCTCCGCGGCCGGCGGCTCGAGGTCACCGGCCGCTGCCCGCCCGGGGGCGCGCGCTGCGAGCTGCAGGTCCGCTCGGCGCTCCGGGGCCGGACGCTCGGCAAGGGCTCCGTGGAGCTCCAGGCGGCGGCCCGCCACACCTTCCGCTGGGTGCTCTCGGCGGCCGAGCTGCGCCGCGCCCGCCGGATCGGGCTGATCACGACGACGGTGCGCGTCGAGGACGAGAACGGCCGGACGGGGCAGTCGAGCCGCGGGCTGCGGCTCGCGCGCCGCTGACGCGGGGCCCGTTCCGCGGATCGCTACGCTCCGTAGCGTTTCCCAGAGAGAGGCGGCCCCCGTGGACCGCAAGTGGTTGGCCCTGGTCGCGGTGGCGACGGGCGTCTTCATGCTGTTGATCGACGTCACGATCGTGAACGTCGCGCTCCCCGACATCGCGTCGGACCTGGACTCGTCGTTCTCGAACCTCGAGTGGGTCATCAACGCCTACACGCTGACGCTGGCCTCGACGCTCCTCGTCGCCGGCTCGGTCGCCGACCTCGTCGGACGCCGGCGCGTGTTCGTCACCGGGCTCGTCGTCTTCTCGCTGGCGTCCCTGGGCTGCGGCCTGTCCACGACGCCGCTGATGCTGAACCTCCTGCGCGGGGTCCAGGGCATCGGCGGCGGCATGATGTTCGCCACCTCGCTGGCGATCATCGCCCAGACGTTCCACGGCAAGGAGCGCGGCGTCGCCTTCGGGATCATGGGCGCCGTGACCGGCTCGGCCGTCGCGCTCGGGCCGCTGGCGGGCGGCGTGCTGACCGACGCGTTCGGCTGGCAGGCGGTCTTCCTCGTCAACCTGCCCATCGGCGCCGCGGCGATCGCGCTGTCCCTGGCGCGGATCACGGAGTCGAAGGACCCCCACGACGCCGGCATCGACTGGCTCGGCGCGATCCTCTTCGCCGGCGCGCTCTTCCTGCTGATCTTCGGCCTCGTCGACGCGAACAAGGAGGGCTGGGGCAGCCCGCAGATCCTCGGCTGCCTGATCGGCTCCGTCGTCCTGCTCGTCGCGTTCGTCGCCGCGGAGCTGCGCCGGGAGAACCCGCTGTTCGACCTGCGCCTGCTGCGCAAGCCGACGTTCCTCGGCGCGTCCCTGACCGCCTTCTGCATGTCCGCGTCGCTCTTCGCGCTGTTCCTCTACCTCACGCTCTACCTGCAGGGCGGGGTGCTGGGCTACTCGCCGCTCGAGGCCGGGCTGCGGTTCCTGCCGATCACCGGCCTGACGTTCCTCTGCGGCCCGATCGCCGGCCGGCTGACCACGAAGGTCCCGGTCCGCCTGCTGCTCGGTGGCGGGCTCGGCTTCGTCGGCATCGGCCTGATCCTCATGCACGGCATCGAGCCGGGCGATCCGTGGACGGTGCTCATCCTCGGCTTCGCGATCGCCGGCATCGGGTCGGGCTTCGTCAACCCGCCGCTGGCCTCGACCGCCATCGGCGTCGTCGAGCAGCGCCGCTCCGGCATGGCGTCGGGCATCAACTCGACCTTCCGCCAGGTGGGCATCGCCGGCGGCGTCGCGGCGCTCGGCGCGGTCTTCCAGCACAAGGTCGAGGCGGGGATCACGAGCGGCCTGGCCGGCACCCCCGCCGCCGCGCGCGCCGACGACCTGTCCGCCGCGGTCACCGCGGGGCAGACGGAGGCCGCCCTGAAGGGCATCGGGTCGCAGGCGAGCCCGGAGCAGATCGACCGGATCCGCGACGTCGCCCACACCGCGTTCGTCTCCGGGCTGAACACCCTGTTCCTCATCACCGCGGCGGTGGCGCTGATCGGCTCCGTCGGGGCGTTCGCGCTCGTCCGCAAGCAGGACTTCGTGGCCTCCGGGCCCGGTCAGGGCCCCGGCGGTCCGGCCGGCGACGGACCGGCCGCCGCCGAGGAGGGGAGCGCCCCGGCGGGCGCGCGCCCCGGTGGGGCCGGGGACGCCGGGCCGGCCGTGGGGGAGGGCGCCCGCGCGTGAGCGTCGAGGACCGCATCCTGGCCGCGGCGCTCGAGCTGCTCGAGGAGCACGGCGTCGCCCGGCTGACCATGGAGGCCACGGCCGAGCGGGCAGGTGTGGCGAAGACGACGCTCTACCGGCGCCACCGCAACGCCGCGGACCTCGCGACCGCGGCGATCGCGCACGCGGACTCCGACGTCGACGCGGCGGCGGAGCACCCCGACGACCTGCGCGCGGCGCTCCTCGCCTTCCTGCGGACGTTCGCGGCGGAGCGCGAGAAGGTGGGGCTCGACGTCCTCGGCGCGATGCTGTCCGAGCCCGACGGCGAGCTCCTCGCGCTGCACCGGGAGCGGGTGGTCCGGCCCCACCGGGACCGGCTGGCCGCGCTCGTCGTCGCCGCGCAGGACCGCGGCGAGGTGCGGCGGGACGTCGACCCGCTGCTCGCGATCGAGCTGCTCGTCGGGTCGTTCTTCGCCCGGCACGTCGCCGGTCGCCAGATGGACCCCGACGCGTGGGCCGCGGCGGCGGTCGACCTGCTCTGGCGCGGGCTCGAGCCCGGGACCTGACGCGGCGGGCGGCCGGGGGTCGGGGCGTCGTCGGCGTGGCCCGCCACCGCGATCCACCGCCGCCCGGCACCCTCGACCCGGCGCCGGTCGAGGTCGAGGTTCCCCGGGTTACGGCCCGTCAGCCGCGGCCGCGGCCGCCGGGGCCCGCCTCGTAGCGCCGGCGGTCGCGCTTCGTCGGCCGGCCCGCGCCCTGGAAGCCCGAGGGGGCGGCCAGGCGTCGCTGCTCGGCGCGCAGGAGCCGCTCGGCGCGGTCCTCCTCGTGCTCCTCGTAGAGCAGCTGCGCCTCCGTCGCCGGACCACGGCGGCGTGCGAGACCGAGGACGTCGACGCGGTGGCGGTCCTCCCCGACGAGGACCTCGACGCGGTCGCCGGGCCGGACCTCCTTGCTCGGCTTGACGCGCCCGCCGTTGACGTGGACGCGCCCGCCCTTCACGGCGTCGACGGCCAGCGCGCGCGTCTTGACGAACCGCGCGACCCAGAGCCACGTGTCGATCCGCTGGCGCTCGAGGGGCTCCCGGGGCTCAGCCACGCCCGGCCTCCGGCTCCGCCGCGCGCAGCGCACCCTCCGCGGCGGTGTTCGAGATCGTGCTGCCGTCCTCGAGCGTCCACTCGACGACGTAGACGCGCGGGGCGCCGGCCGGCGGGGCGACGGCGCCCGGCCCCGTGTCGGCGGCCTCGCGGACGACGCGGCCCGTCAGGGACCCGAGCCCCTCGACCGCCGCGACCACCTGTTGTCCGGGCACGAACGGCATGGACCGAATGTAGCGCGGCACCCCGGGCGTCGAGGCGGGACGGGGGCCGTCGGACCGGCGCCGGACGGGGCGGGTGGGGCGCCGGGCTCCGGGCGGGTCGGCCGGGGGCCGCCCGACCGCGCCGGACGACGAGCGCAGGCGCGGATCGCCGGCGCCGACGGCCACGCGGACGCGCCGGTGCGGTCCTCCGTCACCGGGGTGATTCACCCCCGTGGGCCTTGCGGAGTCACCCCGCCGACCCGCACCCTGGGGGTCGTGGGGTCCGACCGGTCCCGGTGGTCCCGCACGACGACGTCCCCCGACGACCGGAACCCGACCGCCATGCACCCCCAGGCGCAGCCTCCCGCCGCGGCCCCTCCGCCGTTCCCGGCGACCTCGACGACGACCCCGCGGTCCCGCGCCGCCGTCCGGTCGCGCCCCGCCGTCGCGCCGCCGTCCGCCCTCGTGCCCGCGTCACCGGACCCGGCGGAGCACGAGGCCCGCCTCCGCCGGGCGGTCGTCGCCCTCGAGGGCGTGCGGGACCAGCTCGAGCGCACCCAGCGGTCGCTCGACGCCTTCGTCGCGCAGATTACCGGCATCCCGGTGGGCGCGTCCCGGGCCGCGGCGTCCCGCGCCGCGGCGGCCGCCACCACGGCCGCCGCGCCGCAGGAGCCACCCGCCGCGTCGCCGGCGCCACCCACCGCGTCGCAGGCGCCACCCACCGCCTCGCGGGCCTCGTCCGCAGCATCGCGGGCCCCGTCGGCCCCGTCCCAGGCCCGATCCGCCCGGTCCCAGGCCCCGTCCGCCGCGTCACGAGCCTCCTCGGCCCGGGGCGGGGGCCCGCGGGCGACCGCGCCGCCGGCGGTCCCGGCGTCCTCGCCGTCGACGACCCGGGACGGCACGCCCGCCGCCCTCGCCGGCCACCTCCGCGCCCGACCCGCGGGGCCCACCGGCTCGGTCGGCATCCGCCCCGGCGACCGGGCGTCCGGCCCCGGCGGCGCCCCGCACCCGGTGGCGGCCGGCGTCGTCGCGACCGCGCCGTCCCGGCGGCGCGGCCGACCGGCGGGGCCGGGCCGCCGCGAGGACCGCGCCACCGCCACGGCGGTGCGGACCCCGCCCGTCGCCCTCGACGCGTTCGTGCTGCCGGCGGCCCCGGTCCACGGGCACCGGCTCGAGGCCTGACGCCGCAGGGTCCGTCGGCCGCCCCGCAGCCCGTCAGCCCGCCGCGACCGCCAGGTGCGCGAGCTTCGCCGGGTTGCGGACGGTCCGGATCGCGACGATCCGTCCGTCGACCACGTCGAGCGACATCGCCGCGAACACGGTCCCGTCGGCCGCGCGGACGAGCAGTCCGGGCTGACCGTTGATGCGCACGGGCTCCACGGCGAACCGCCCGCGCCGGGCCCGGGCCCGGCGGGTGTGGACGAGGAACCGGGCGACGGCCGCCGACCCGTGCACGGGGATCAGGGCGGCCCGCACCACGCCGCCGCCGTCGCCCCACAGCACGACCTCCGAGGCCAGCAGCTCCTCGAGCCCGTCGAGGTCGCCGCCCTCGACGGCCGCGGAGAACCGCTCGAGCAGGCGCTGCCGGGCCTCGTCGTCGGGGTCGAACCGCGGCCGGCCCGCCGCCACGTGGCGCTTCGCGCGCGAGACGAGCTGCCGGGCGTGCGGCTCGCTCCGATCGACGATCTCGGCGATCCGCGCGTAGTCGTAGTCGAAGACCTCGCGGAGCAGGAACGCCGCCCGCTCGACCGGGGTCAGGCGCTCCAGGGCGACGAGGAGCGCCTGGGAGAGCGTGTCGGCCAGCTCCGCCCGCGACGCGGGCCCGGGGCCCGGGTCGACGAGCAGCGGCTCCGGCAGCCACGGGCCGACGTAGGTCTCCCGGCGCACCCGCGCGGAGCGCAGCACGTCGATCGCCAGGCGCGTGGCGACCGTGGTCACCCAGGCGTCCGGGTTCTCGACCGGCGCGTCGTGCCGGCTCAGCCGGAGCGCCGCCTCCTGGGCGACGTCCTCCGCCTCGGCCACGCTGCCGAGCATCCGGTAGGCGATGGAGAACGCGGTCCGCCGTGGGCCCTCCAGGTCGGGTGCGCGCATGCCGCCCGACCCTACGCCGAGCACGCGGAGGCCGCCGGCGGCCCGGTCGACGGCGGCCGGCCCGGTCGACCCGGGGACGTCGGGGCGCAGGCCGTGGTCGGTGGGGGTGGAGGTGCCCATGCCGGTCCGACGGTGCAGGGGCCCCGCACGTGACACGCACCGTGTGATCCGATCGACCCGTGAGCGTCCCGGAGATCCTCGTCGTGCTGCTGGCGGGGCTTGCCGCGGGCGGCATCAACGCGATCGTCGGCTCCGGGTCGCTCGTGACGTTCCCGGTCCTCCTCGCCGTCGGCTTCCCGTCCGTGACGGCGAACGTCTCCAACACGGTCGGGCTCGCCTTCGGCAACGCGTCGGCCGTCTGGGGCTACCGGCGCGAGCTCCGGGGCCAGGGCCGGCGGGTCGCGCTCATGGGCACCGGGACCGCCCTGGGCGCGGCGGTGGGCGCGCTGCTCCTGCTCGTCCTGCCCGACGGGGTGTTCGAGGCGGTCGTGCCGCTCCTCATCCTCCTGGCCTGCTTCCTCATGGCCCGTCGCCCGGCGCCGCCGCAGACGACGCGGGCGGTGACGCGGTCCCGGCTGCTGCTGCTCGTCGCGATCGCCTTCGCGGTCGGCGTCTACGGCGGCTACTTCGGGGCCGCGCAGGGCGTGATCCTGCTCGCGGCCCTGCGCCTGCTGCTCCCGGAGGACCTGCAGCGCCTCAACGGCCTGAAGAACGCGCTGGCCGGGATCGCGAACGCCGTCGCCGCGATCGGCTTCGTGCTGTTCGCCGACGTGGCGTGGGACGCGGCCGCGATCGTCGCGGTCGGGTCGATCGCCGGGGCGACGCTCGGGGCGCGGTACGGCCGGCGGATGCCCGACGCCGTGCTGCGGACGATCGTGGTGGTCGGCGGCACGCTCGTCGCCGTCGTCCTGCTCGTGCGCCTGGTCCTCTAGCCGCCCGTCTACCGGGTGTCCCGCCCCGGGCGGAGAGGGGCCGACGGCGACGGCCCGCGGCCGCGTACGGCGCACGCCATGAAACTCTCACGATCCGATCCGGCCCCGGATGCGTCTCCTGCGGCCTCGTCGTCGTTGTCCCTGCAGGACACGCGCGCCCGCCAGGCGCACGTCTCCCCGCAGGACCCACGCGCCCGCCGGGCGCACGAACGAGGACTTCACCCCCATGGCTCAGAACATCGACGTCACGAACCACCTCTACGAGACCATCGACGCGCAGCACCAGGACCAGAGCGCCGCCACGCGTCGCGGTCTGGTCAAGGGCACCGCCGTCGCGCTGGGCTCCCTCGGCCTCATGGGCCTGGCCACGGGCCAGGCCGACGCCGCCGTCAAGACGGCCGACGCCAACAAGGTCGAGACCATCGCCGCCGTCGCGGCGACCGCCGAGATCCTCGCCACGATCGTGAACACGGTCGGCGCCGAGAAGCTGAAGGACCGCCTGGACCCGGTGACGCTGCGCAACGTGCAGGCCGCCGCCCAGCAGGAGAAGAACCACTACGAGGTCCTGACCTCGGCCGCCGTCGGCGGCAAGGCCGTCACCGACACGATCTACGTGCCGGACGAGGTCTTCGCCTCCCCGGAGAACCTGCTCAAGACGCTCGTCGTCGGCGACCAGGTCTTCATCAACGCGTACCTCATCGGCGTGACGGTCTTCGCCCGCCAGGGCACGCTCGCCGGCTCCCGCCTGGCGCGCTACGCCTCGGAGATCATGGGCGTCGAGGCCGTGCACCGCGCGCTCGCCCTGCAGTCCCTGGGCGTGCTCGGCAACGACCGCGCGTACTCGAAGTTCGCCCAGCGCGAGCAGACGCCGGGCCTCCCGACCACGGGTGCCCCGGGCTTCTACGTCATCTCGGACGCCGTCGGCGTCCTCGAGTCGGCCGGCTTCGGCTTCGGCAAGCCGGGCAGCAAGCCGGGCACCGCCTACAAGTACGCCGAGGTCGCGGCGCGCACCCCGACGCTCCCGGGCGTCAACACGATCTCGCCCTCCTAGGACGGGACACCCGGGCCGCCGCCACGGCGGCCCACCAGGACCGAGGGGCCCGCGGAGACGCGGGCCCCTCGTCGTCGTCGGGCGGTCGCTCAGTCCTGCGACCCGAGCGGGTCGGGGTCGCGGCCCTCCGCGAGCTCCCTGTACCGCCCGAGGTCGTCCCGGGCGCGCGAGCCCGCGGCGCCGAGCGCGGCGGTCACCTCGGCCGGCAGCGAGTCGTGCATCCGCTCCCGGAACACGACGCGCGTGCGCTCCGGGCCGAGCGACTCGAACGTGATGTCCGTGTCGATCGGGCCCTCCGGGGCCTCCCACGCCAGGCGGCTCCCGGGCTCCTCGGCGACGATGCGGGCGGTCCACTCCACGGACTTCGGCCCCGCCTTCGCCTCCCAGTGCAGCTCGTCCCCGTCCCGGCGCAGGCGGCGGACGCCCTTGACGAACCGGGTGTACCCCGGGAAGTCCGCCCAGATCTCGTAGGCGCGCCCCGCGGACACGTCGACGTCGATGGTCTCCTCGATTCCGGCCATGCACCGTCTATGACCGGGATGCGCCGCGGCAAACGGACGGGTCGATTCCCGCGATCCGGGTACGGACGGCCGCACCGGGCGCCGGACGCGCCCGTGGACCGCCCCTCCCAGGACCACGCGACCCGCCGTGCACCCACTCCGCCGACCGCCCCGCTCCGTCGTCCACCCGCGCCGACGGCTCCGTCGCTGCCGCCGCTGCGACGTGCTCCTCGTGCGTCCCGGCCCGCGGGCGACGTGCGCCGCCTGCGCCCGCGTCGAGGCGTGGTCGGGGCCCGTGCTCCACACGACGCCGCTCTGGGCGCCCCACGGACGGCTGCCGGAGATCCCGCGCCGCCGCGGCCGGCGGGCGCTCTCGTCGGACGACCGGGGCTGAGGCGGGCCCGGACGCAGGCCGGGCCCGCACGACGGCGGGCCCGGGAGGTGGTCGGTGCGCCCGGAGGACGCGGACGGTGCCGCGCCGCCGGTGGCGGCGCGGCGGACGGTCAGGCGACGGTGCGGTGGCGGGCGTCGCCGCCCGGGTGCATGAGGTCGTCGCGGTCCCAGTCCGTCAGGGCGCCCGAGGCGGCGAAGCCGAGGCCCATGACGATGTGGAAGACGGTCGCGCCGGTCTCCTCCGTGTAGCCGAGGATGAACGGCAGGAGCACGAGCAGGACACCGAGGCCCATGTCGAGCAGGCCGTGGACCCGCTGGGGGATGAGCTTCACCAGCGACAG
The DNA here is from genome assembly GCA_009699505.1 of Actinomycetota bacterium. Lineage (GTDB taxonomy): Bacteria > Actinomycetota > Thermoleophilia > Solirubrobacterales > Solirubrobacteraceae > Patulibacter. The sequence goes on from WLOB01000016.1 coordinate 21,075, forward strand.
GCGCCAGCGGGTGCTCATGCCGACCAGGAGCACGACGACGCCCGCGGCGACGGAGACGATGGTCGCGGAGTCGGAGTCGTCGTAGCCGAGGATCCACGGCATGACGATCAGCACGATCGCGAGGAACGGTTCGGAGGCTGCGTGGAGACGAACGGGGATGCGCATGGCGGCGTGGGTACCCCACGGCGGCAGGCACAAGCGTCCCCGTCCGGATGCGGCCGCGTCGGCCGGGCCGCGAGTGCCGGCCCCGTCGTCCGGGCATCCGCAGGGGACCGGATGCTCGCCTCGTTCCACCTCGTCCGCCACCGCCGGGACGCCGCGCCCGCGGCGATGAGCCGCATCGGCCTCGACCGTCCCGAGCTGCGCGGCACGCCGGGGCTGCGCTTCTGGAAGCTCCTCGGCACGGGCCGCGGCGACACGATGACCCTGTCGGCGGACCTGCGCCGCTGGGCGATGTTCGCGGTCTGGGAGGACGAGGCCGCCCTCGACGCGTTCCTGCGGGACTCCGCCGTCGTGCACCGCTGGGAGGACTCGGCGGTCGAGCGCTTCGACGTGCGGCTGCGGCCGATGCGCTCGCACGGCGCGTGGTCCGGGGCCGACCCGCTCGCCGGCCGCGAGCCGGGCGGGACCGCGGGCCCGGGGGAGGCCGTCGCCGTCCTGACCCGTGCGACCGTGCGGGTGCGGCGGCTCGTGCCGTTCTACCGCGCGATCGACGGGCCGGCGTCCGACCTGGCCGGCAGCCCGGGGCTCCTGGCGTCCGTCGGGGCGGGCGAGTGGCCCGTCGCCCGGCAGGCGACGTTCTCGCTCTGGCGCTCGCTCGACGACGTGCGCGCCTACGCCTACGCCCGGGCCGACCACCGCGAGGTCGTCCGGCGGACCCGCGAGGAGCGCTGGTACGCGGAGGAGCTCTTCGCCCGCTTCGCCGCCTACGGCTCGTCCGGGACCTGGAACGGCGTGGACCCGCTCGCCGGGCCGCCTAGCCCGCCGGGCCGATCCGCCCCGCCACCGTCCGGCCGCTGAGGAGCACGAGCGGCAGCCCGCCGCCGGGGTGCGTCGTGCCGCCGACCCGCCAGAGCCCGCCGACGCCGGGGACGTCGTTCGGCGGTCGGCGCAGGGTGCCGAGCCGCCCGTGCGGCGCCACGCCGTAGATCGCGCCGCCGATCGCCCCGGTCTGCCGCTCGAGGTCGGCCGGCGTGCGCCGCGCCGACACGACGATCCGGTCGGGGTCGATCCCCAGGCGGTCCAGGACGTGCCGCTCGTAGTCGTCCGCGACGGCGTCCCAGTCCGGCCCGCCGCCGACGCGGTGCAGCGGCGCGTTGGCGAGCACGAAGAGGTTCTCGCCGCCGGCCGGCGCCTCGCCGGGGTCCGTCACGGACGACGCCGCGAGGTACAGGGTCGGGTCCCGCACGGGTTGCCGGTGACGGAAGACGTCGTCGAACTCGGCGTCGTAGTCGGCCGGGAAGCGGATCTCGTGGTGCCGCCGCCCCGGCTCGGCGCCCTGCAGCCCCAGCATGAGCGCGAAGCCCGACAGCGACCGCTCGCCGCGCCCGGCGGCGTCGCCGTCGTGGACCACGACGTCCGCCGGGACGACGCCGTCGGCCGTGCGGACCCCGGCGACGCGCCCGCGCGCCCGCCACGACCGGCCGAGCGTCAGCTCGCCGCCGCCGCGCAGGACGACGGCCTCGGCCCGCACGCCCGTCCGCAGCTCGCCGCCCGCGTCCCGCAGCGCGTCGACGAGCGCCTCGACGATCCGGTGGATGCCGCCCATCACGTGCCAGGCGCCGAACGCGTGCTCGACCCACCCGGCGACGGCGAGGGCGGCGGGCGCGCGCCGCGGGTCGGCGCCCGCGTAGGTGGCCGAGCGCTCCGCGATCAGGCGCAGGCGCGGGTCCCGCAGGACGTGGCGCGCGAGCGTGCGCAGCGTGTGCCACGGCCGGACGCGCAGCAGGTCGCGGGGGTCCGGTGGCGGCGACCCCGGGCCCGGGCGGCGCGGCGGCCACGGCGGCGGGCCCGACAGCACGCCGACCGAGCCCTTCCACATCGCGGCGCAGATCCCGAGCCAGTGCAGCCAGTCGTCCCCGGCGCCGGGCGACCACGCCTCGAGCGCGGCGTGCGCGAGCGGCCCGTCGGCGGAGAGCTCGACGGACGAGCCGTCCGCGAAGACGTACCGGGTGACGGGCTCGACGCGGCGAAGCTCGAGGCGGTCGCCGACGAGGTCCGTGACGAGCCACGGCATCGTCAGCAGCGACGGGCCGGCGTCGAAGCGGAAGCCGCCCCGCACCACGCGCGAAGCCTTGCCGCCGGGCTCCGGGCCCTGCTCGAGGACGACGACGTCGTGCCCGGCGCGTGCGAGCCGCAGCGCGCAGGCCAGCCCGCCGACGCCGGCGCCCACGACGACGACCCGGCTCACGCGACGGTCCGCAGGCGGCGCCGGGCGCTCGCGACGAGGAACGGGGAGCGGGGGGCGGCCGGCGCCGCGGCGGGCACGGCCGCGTCGGTCGCCGCCCGCCGTCCGCGCACCGCGGGCACCAGCACGAGGCCCATCGCGGTGCTCCCGGCCGCCGCCACGAGGGGCTGTCGCCAGAGCGCGAGGTTGGCGAACGTCTCGCCGGCCCACGTCCAGGCGTAGAGGGCGAGCGCCTCGTCGTCCCGGGCGTCGGGCTCGCCGGCGCCGAGCGCGGCCCACGTGCCGAAGACGACGGCCGAGGTGGCGAACCAGCCCGCGAAGTTCGACGCGGGCACGCCGGCGTAGCGCCCGCCGCCCGGCCACGTCCAGTACCCCTCGCGGACCATCCGCGGGTCGAGGAAGACGTCCCAGGCCGTGAGCGCCGCGGACGCCGCGGCGACGTGCAGCACCCGACGGCGGCGTCGTCCGCGGACCCCGCGCACCGCCCAGCCGCCGGCCACCCAGGAGGGCCGCGCCATCATCGCCCACGCCGCGGCCGCGGCGACCGGGACGCCGCGGATCCGGGGGCCGAGCAGGGCGGAGTAGCCGTAGTGCCCGACCGGGCGGCCCGTGGCCACGCCGACGAGCTCCGTGGTGAAGCCGACGCCGCCCGCGGTCGCGACCAGGGCGGCGCCACGCCGGCCGCGGGCGGCGACCGCCTCGGCCGTGGACGTCCCGAGCAGCAGGCCGACGATCCCGCGCGTCGCCGCGACGCGCCGGCCCTCGGGGATCTTCGAGTAGCCGACCTGCGCGGCG
>WLOB01000160.1 GCA_009699505.1 Actinomycetota bacterium
CGCCCCGAGCGCGGCGCCCGCGCCGGACGCGCCGGCCTGAGCGACCCCGCCCGCGCCGACCGCCGCGCCTCCGTCGCCCACGCCCCCCTCGGGGACCGCCCCCGCCGCGCCCGCCCCCGCCCGGAGGTCCCGCACGCGCAGGAGGGTCTCGTGCAGCCGCGCGGTGCCGACCGGCTTGAGGAGGTAGTCCACGGCGCGCAGCTCGAACGCCTCCACGGCCGCGCTCTCGTGGGCGGTGACGAAGACGAGCGCGGGCGGCGCGGTGAAGCGGCGGACGACGCGGGCCAGGCGGACGCCGTCGAGGCCGGGCATCCGCACGTCGAGCAGCAGGAGGTCGAACGTCGCGGCGCTCAGGAGGTCGAGGGCCTCCTCGCCCCCGCCGGCGGTGACGACGTCGCCGACCACGGGCGACGCCGCCAGCATCCGGCCGAGGTCGGCGAGGGCCAGCGGCTCGTCGTCGACGGCCAGGACGCGCAGCCCGCTCATCGCCCGGCCTCCGCGGCCGCCGCCTCGTCCGCCATGGTCGCCCGGACCTCGGCCCGGAACTTCGGCACGCGCATGCGGACCGTCGTCCCGACGCCCTCCGTGCCCTCGACGACGAGGCCGTGGCGCTCGCCGAAGGACGCCCGCAGCCGCACGTCGACGTTGCGCAGCCCGATGCCGCCGCGCGCGCCGGCCAGCGCGGAGCGGGCCACCGCGGCGTCGACGCCCGGGCCGTCGTCCGTGACGCACAGCTCCACGTCGCGGTCGCGGTCCACCGCGGTGATGCGCACGTGGGCGGTCGCGCGGGGGTCCCGTCGGCCCTCGACCCCGTGACGGACCGCGTTCTCGACGATCGGCTGCAAGGAGAGGACCGGGACGGCGACGCCGAGCGCCTCGGGCGCGACCTCGACCCGGACGGCGAGCCGGTCGCCGAAGCGGGCCTGCTCGAGGCGCAGGTACTTCTCGACGTAGTGCAGCTCGTCCGCCAGCGGCACGTACGAGCGCTGCTCGCGGAACGCGTAGCGGGTGAAGTCGGCGAACTCGGCGAGCAGCTCGCGCGCCTCGTCCGGGGCGGTGTGGATGAGCGACGCGATCGCGGCCATCGCGTTGTAGACGAAGTGCGGCGAGATCTGGGCGCGCAGGGCGCGCAGCTCCGCGGTGGCGGCCTGTGCCTCGCGCTCCGCCAGGACGGACAGGCCGAGCTGGGCGGACACGAGCGCGGCGGTCTCGGCCACGACGCGGGCGTCCTCGGCCCGGACGCGCCCCGGCGGGAAGACGGCCAGGAGCCAGCCGACGTGCTCCTCGCCGACCTGCAGCGCGACGCCGACGACCGCGCGCGGGTCGGTGGGGTCCCCCAGCGCGACGTCCGGCTCGACGAGCACCCGCGCGACGTCGGCGCCGTGCAGGACGCCGGGCAGCCCGTCGCCGGGGTCCAGCGCGGCGGCGCCGTCGCGGGCCAGCGCCTGCTCGCGGTCCAGGAGGACCACCGCCGGCGCCTGGGCGAGCGCCCGCACGTGGCGGACCGCGCGCTGGGCGCTGCGCGACGTCAACCCGCGGCGCAGGTCGGGGAGCATGGCCGCCGCGTGGTGCAGGGCGGCGCGGGTGGCCTCGCCGTCGGGCGACAGGAGCCGCCGCGGATGCCGGACGAGGCGCACGAAGGCCAGCACCGACGCCGTCAGCGCGACGCCCAGGACCATTCCCAGGAGGAGCGTCACGCTGCCGACTCTACGCACGGACCGCGCCCCGGAGGGGGCGGATCGCGGCGCCCGGCGCCCCCGCGGTACGTGCCCTCCGTCACACCCCCGGCGGGCGGTCGCCGTTCGTCGCGCGGAACCGACCGTTCGTCGCGGCCCACCCGCCGTCCACCGTCGAGCGTGGACGACGAGCGGCGCGGAGGGGACGGTCGCCCCATGGCCCATCCCAGCGCGACACCCCCACCCCCCGGCGGCGGACCGCCGCCCTCCGGCGGTCCGCCGGCGTCGAAGGACGCGACTTGGCAGCAGGTCTCGGACACCCCCGAGTTCCAGGAGCTCGTGGCGAGGAAGCGCGCGTGGATCGTGCCCGCCACCGCCTTCTTCCTCTTCTGGTACCTGCTCTTCATCCTCATGGCGGGCTACGCCGAGGACTTCATGGGCGGCGAGTTCCTCGTGGACGGCATCACCGTCGGCTACGCGTTCGCGCTGTCGCAGTTCGTGATGACGTTCGTGCTGGCGCTGCTCTACGTCCGCCGGTCGCGCGACGTCTTCGACCCGCTCCGCGTCCGTGCCCTGCAGCGCGCGGCCGAGATCGCCAACGAGCCCGTCCCGGAGACCGCGCTGACCGACGCGGCCGGCGTCAGCGGCACGGCGCCCGGCGCGCCCGGCACGTCCGGCGGCCCCGGCACGCCCGGCACCGACCGGGACGGGGGTGCCCGATGAGCCCGCTGCTCGCCGCGTCCGGCGACGGGGTCAACGGCCTCGCCGTCGGCATCTTCGCCCTCGTCGTCGGGATGACGCTCGTCATCACCTTCTGGGCCAGCAAGAAGACGACCTCGAGCGCCCAGTTCTTCACCGCCGGTCGCAGCATCACCGGCCGCCAGAACGGCCTCGCGATCGCCGGCGACTACATGTCCGCCGCGTCGTTCCTCGGCATCGCCGGCCTCATCTTCTACTTCGGCTTCGACGGCTTCCTCTACTCCGTCGGCTTCCTCGTCGCGTTCCTGACGGTGCTGTTCCTGCTCGCGGAGCGCATGCGCAACTCGGCGAAGTTCACGATCGCCGACGTCCTCTCCCACCGCCTGAACGAGCGTCCCGCCCGGGCCGCCGCGGCGTCGGGCACCCTGACCGTCGCGGCGTTCTACCTCATCGCCCAGATGGTCGGCGCGGGCGTCCTGGTCCAGGCGCTCATGGGCATCTCGTTCCAGCTGTCGGTCGTCCTGACCGGCGTCTTCATGCTCGCCTACGTGATCTTCGGCGGCATGCTCGCCACGACGTGGGTGCAGATCGTCAAGGCCGTGCTGCTCATGACCGCGACGACGATCCTGGCGATCCTCGTCGTGATCAAGGTCGGCGGGCCGATCGAGCTCTTCACGAAGGCGCGCGACGCGAGCCCCGAGGGTGCGGCCTACCTCGCCCCGGGCCTGAACTACACCAACCCGATCGACACGGTCTCGCTCGGCCTCGGCCTCGTCCTGGGCACCGCGGGGCTGCCGCACATCCTCATGCGGTTCTTCACCGTGCCGACCGCCCAGGCCGCCCGGACCTCCGTCGTCTGGGCGATCGTGATCATCGGCGCCTTCTACCTCATGACCACGGCGCTCGGCTTCGGCGCACGGGCCCTGCTCGGCGGCACCTCGATCGCGGAGACGATCGACCCGGCCGGCAACCTCGCGGCCCCGCGGCTGGCCGAGTTCATCGGCGGCGGCGCCGGGACCTTCGGCGGCGACCTGTTCCTCGCGATCATCGCCGCCGTCGCCTTCGCCACCATCCTGGCCGTCGTGGCCGGGCTCGTGATCTCGGCGTCCGGCGCGATGGCGCACGACGTCTGGAACGGCATCGTCAAGCGCGGGAAGGCGACGGACGCGGAGGAGATGTGGGCCGGCCGCGTCGCCGCCCTGGGCGTCGGCATCGTCGCCATCGTCGTCGCCGTCATCGGCGGCGAGGGCCTCAACGTGTCGTTCATGGTCGGCCTGGCCTTCGCGGTCGCGGCCTCGGCGAACTTCCCGGCGCTGCTGCTCGCGCTGACCTGGCGGCGCTTCAACACGACGGGCGCCCTCACCGGCGTCACGTTCGGCATCGTCTCCGCGATCGCGCTCATCGTCGTCTCGCCGGGCGTGTGGCCCGGCTCGGGCGGCTCGCCGATCGGCTGGGACCTGAAGAACCCGGGGATCGTCTCCATCCCGCTCGGCTTCTTCGGCTGCTGGCTCGGCACGGTGCTCTCGAAGGACACCTCCTCCCAGGAGGCGTTCGACGAGCTCCGCGTGCGGGCCGAGACCGGCCTGGGCGCGGAGGAGGCCGTCTCGCACTGAGACGGCCGGCGGCGGGACGCGGGGCGGCGAGCCGCCCCCCGGCGCGTCGCCCCGCCCGCCGGCCGCCCCACCCGCCGGCCGCCCGACGCGGCGTCCGGCGGACGACGGCACCGCACCCCCGCCTCCCGGGGGTGCGGACGCCTCCGGCACGGACTGTGCCGCGGGGCACTCTTGTAGGTTCGATCCACCCCCGGGTCGCCCGCGTGGCGCCCACGATCTCGACAGAGGACCCCACCCGAGATGAGCACCGGAACCAATCGCGAGCTGACCGAGGAGGGCGTCGAGGCACGCCTGGGCGAGCTGCTGCGGCAGGAGCGGTTCGCCCCGCAGGAGTCCTTCGCCGCCGAGGCCGAGATCACCGACCCCGGGCTGCGCGCGAAGGCGGCCGAGGACCCGGTCGGCTACTGGGAGGAGCAGGCCGGGAAGCTCCGCTGGTCCACGCCGTGGGAGACCGCGCTGAACGAGGACGACGCCCCCTTCTACCGCTGGTTCGAGGGCGGCCGGATCAACGTCTCGGACAACTGCCTGGACCGCCACGTCGAGGCCGGCAACGGCGACCGGGTGGCGTTCCACTGGCACGGCGAGGAGGGCGAGACGCGCGACGTCACGTACGCCGAGCTGCTCGACCGGACCGCCCGGTTCGCCGGCGCGCTGCGCGACCTCGGCGTGGAGCAGGGCGACGTCGTCGGGATCTACCTGCCGATGATCCCCGAAGTCGCCGTCGCGATGCTCGCCTGCACCCGCATCGGCGCGGTCCACAACGTCGTCTTCGGCGGCTTCTCCGCCACCTCGGTCGCCGAGCGGATGGAGGTCTCGGGCGCCAAGGTCCTCGTCACCGCCGACGGCGGCCGGCGCAAGGGGAAGACCGCACCGGTCAAGCCCGAGGTCGACAAGCACTTCGCCGACCTCGACGGCCTGCAGAAGATCGTCGTCGTCCGCAACGCCGGCAACGACGTCGCGATGCAGGACGGCCGCGACGTCTGGTTCCACGAGGTCGTCGAGCAGGCCGAGGCGGTCGACCCCGTGCCGCTGGACGCCGAGGCGCCCATGTTCATCCTCTACTCGTCGGGCTCGACGGCCAAGCCGAAGGGCATCCAGCACACCACGGGCGGCTACCTCACCGGGGTGACCACGTCGCTGCGGCAGGTCTTCGACCTCAAGCCGGAGTCCGACGTCTACTGGTGCTCCGCCGACGTCGGCTGGATCACCGGCCACTCCTACATCGTCTACGGGCCGCTCTCCAACGGCATCACGTCCGTCATGTACGAGGGCGCCCCGGACTACCCCCACAAGGGCATCTGGTGGGAGCTCGTCGAGCGGCGCGGCGTGACGAAGTTCTACACCGCCCCCACGGCCATCCGGGCGGCGATGAAGTGGGGCGTCGAGCACGTCTCCGGGCGCGACCTGTCGTCGCTGAAGCTGCTCGGGTCCGTCGGCGAGCCGATCAACCCGAAGGCGTGGCTCTGGTACTGGCACGTCGTCGGCGGCGAGCGGTGCCCCGTCGTCGACACGTGGTGGCAGACCGAGACGGGCTCCATCGTCATCACGACCCTCCCGGGCGTCGACGACGCCAAGCCGGGGTCGGCCGGCACGCCGCTGCCCGGCTACGAGGTCAAGGTCCTCGACGCCGAGAAGCACACGGTCGTCGAGGAGGGCGAGGGGCTGCTCGCGATCCCGCGGCCCTGGCCCTCCATGCTGCGCACGCTCTACGAGGACCCCGACCGCTACCGGTCGACGTACTGGGACACGTTCCAGGCCGGTGCCGGCGGCGGCACGCAGGTCCCGTACTTCGTGGGCGACTCGGCGCGGATCGACGCCGACGGCTACGTCTGGGTCATCGGCCGCGTCGACGACGTCATCAACGTCTCCGGCCACCGCCTGTCGACGGCCGAGGTCGAGTCGGCGATCGTCGCGCACCCCCACGTCGCCGAGGCGGCCGTCGTCGCCAAGCAGGACGACCTCACCGGGCAGGCGATCGTCGCGTACGTGACGCTGCAGGGCGACACGCTCGCGTCCGACGAGGTCGCCGCCGAGGTCAACGCGGAGATCGCCGACCGCATCGGCAAGCTCGCACGGCCCAAGCGGATCGTCTGGACCCAGGACCTGCCCAAGACGCGGTCGGGCAAGATCATGCGCCGCCTGCTGCGCGACATCGCGGAGGAGCGCGACCTGGGCGACGTCACGACGCTCGCCGACCCGGGCGTCGTCGAGAGCCTGCAGGACCGCTGGCGCGAGGGCTCCTGAGGCCTCGCGGGGCGGCCGCCGGCCGCCCCGCCGCCCGGCGTGCGACGCTTCGAGCCCCGTGCCCGCCGCAGCGCTCATCGGGGCCGTCGTGGCCCTGGTCGTCCTCCTGCCGGCGCGCGTGCTGGCCCACCGCCGGCGGACCGGGCGCAGCGGCGTCGTGCTCGCCCGCTCGGCCCCGGGCGCGCCACGGCGGGCCGCGGCGCTCCTGGCCGCCGGCACCGTCCTGACCGGCCTGGGTCCCGCCGCCCACCTCCTCGGGCTCGAGTGGGCGTGGACGCCGGGCGACGCGCTCATCACCCACGCCGCCGGGTTCCTGCTCCTGCTCGCCGGTCTCGCGTGGGCCGCCTGGGCGCAGGCGACGATGCGCGAGCACTGGCGGATGGGCCAGGACGAGACGGAGCGCACCGAGCTCGTCACGACCGGGCCGTTCGGCCGGATGCGGCACCCGATCTACAGCGGCATGGTCGTCGTCGCGCTGGGCATCGCCATGATCGACCCGACCTACCCCGGCGCTGCCGGGGTCGTGCTCCTCGTGATCGGGGTGCGGCTGCAGGCCATCGCGGTCGAGGAGCCCCACCTGCGCACCGTCCACGGCCCGGCCTACGAGGCGTGGGCCCGCCGGACGGGGCGCTTCCTGCCCCCGATGGGCTGACCGCGGGCCGCGGCCTCGGCGGGCCCGCGGGCCGCCGCGTCCGTCGCCGCGCCGGCCGGGCGTCGACGACGGCGATCCTGCGCGCACTCGATCGGGCGTCCACCGGCCGGGCCTCCGCGTCCCGACCGGACGTATGATTCCGGCTGCAACCACGAGGGGACCGATGGCAGGCGACGACCGCGCGCAGCGCGAAGGAGAGGACCACCGGCGCGCGCCGCGCGTCACGGTCCTCGTCGCCGACGACAACGCCCGGTTCCGGGCCGGCATCGTCCGCGCGCTCCGCCGTCACGACGACGTCGACGTCGTGGCCGAGGCGGAGGACGGCGCCGAGGCGCTCGAGCGCGTCCGCGCCCTGCGGCCGGCGGTGGTGCTCGCCGACGTCCGCATGCCCGGCCTCGACGGGCTCGGCCTGGCGCGGGCGGTCACGGACGACCCGGCCCTGCGCGACGTCCGCGTCCTCCTCCTGAGCGCCCGGCACGACGCCGCCCTCCAGGCCGACGCGGCCGACGCCGGCGCGGTGGACTGCCTCGACAAGTCGACGTCCCGCCGCGAGATCTGCGACGCCGTGCGCGGTGTCGTCGTGCCCGGGACGGCGGCGTCGTGAGCCCGGGCCGCGACGGGCCCCGGCGCTCCGGCCCCGGACGCGACCCGCTCGACGGCGGCTCGGCGGTCCGGCGGCTGCGTCTGGCGCTCGGCGGCGACGTCCGACAGGCGCAGTCCCTCTTCCGCCTCCTGGCCGCCGTCGCGGTCGGGGCCCTGCTGCTCGGCGAGATCGGCGAGCCGGACTTCACGGTCCTCTGGCCCGTGCCGCTCACGGCAGGCGGCTACGTCCTCCTGAGCGCCGTCCTCCTGTGGCCGCGTCGCCGGGACGCCGGGTCCGAGACCCGGGACCGCCGCCGGGTCCTGACGGTCGCGGTGCTCGACGTCGTGGCCGTGTGCGCCGTCGCGCTGGCCATCAGCGAGCCGCGCACCGGCGTGCTCCTCATGCTCGCGGCCGTCGTCCTCGGCTCGGGGATGACGCTGCGGGGCGACGCCGTGGCCGCGCTGACCGGCATCGGGGTCGTCGCCTGCCTCGGTGTCTGGGCGGCCAACCCGCTCTACGAGACGCCGGGCGTGGCGGACCGCTCCCTCGTCTTCCTCGTGCTGGCGCTGGCCTGGTCCGGGCTCGTCGCCCGGCAGATCTCGATGGAGCGCCTGCGCCGTGCGGAGCGGATCGAGGCGCTCTCGTCCTCGGTGCGGGACATGCTCCGGCAGTCGCTCGACGCCGGGGCCGACGAGCGTGCCCGGGTCGCGGACCTGCTCCACGACGACGTGCTCCAGCTCCTCCTGGTCACCCAGCACGACATCGCGGACGCGATCGACGGCGAGCTCGACCTCCTGCCGGACGCGCGCGCCGGCGTGGAGTCCGCGACGCGGCGGCTGCGCGAGACGATCGCCGCGCTGCGCGCCGAGGGCCGCGACGACGAGCTGCTCGGCGAGGCGCTCCGGGACCTCGCCGGGGACGTGGGTCCGGACCGCCCCGTCGGCGTCGAGGTGCAGGTCGCCCGTGGCCTGGACGGCGTGGAGCACCCCGTCCTCGTCGCCGTCGCGCGCGACGTCGTGCGGGACGCCGCGAGCACCGCACCGCGGGGCCGCATCGTCGTGACCGCCGACCGCGAGGGCGACGACGTCGTCCTGCGGGTCCGGCACGAGGACCGGCGCTTCGCCTTCGGCACCGCGGCGGTCGACCCGCTCGGGACCGTCGTCGAGCGCATTCGCGCCGTGGACGGCACCCTCGCCGTGGACCGCCCCGCGGACGGGGACGAGCGCGTCGTCACGGTCCGCGTCCCCCTGCGGACGGACGCCCGCGTCCCGCCCGTGCGGACCGACACGGCCGGGCACGGCCCCCGCCGGGTCTGACGCCCGGCGTCCCGGCGCGGGTGGCGCCGCAGCCCGACCCGGGCCCTGCGCGTCGGGCGTCCCGCTGAGCTCGACGCCCGGCCGAGCACGACGC
>WLOB01000161.1 GCA_009699505.1 Actinomycetota bacterium
CGAGGCGCGGGCGGCCGCGGCGGCCCGCCGGGTCCAGCGCCGCCGGGACCGCGACCCCCAGGTCGCCCGGGCCGGCGCCGGCGTGGGCGTCGTCGTCTCCTCCGACGTGCCCACGAGCGACGCGCCCGAGGGCGACGGCGCGCCGACCCCGCCGGGCGGGCCGACGACCACCGGTCCGACGCCGCCCGTGGCCGAGCCCGGGCCCGCCGAGGGCGCGGTCGCCGTCGTCGCCCGGGGCGCCCGCACGATCGGCGGCCTCCTGCGCGAGGGGTCCGAGGCCCCGGCGGTCCGGACCGTGCCCGTCAAGGCCCCGCGGGCGGCGCCGCGCTGCCGGCTCGTCGGCGGCGTGCGGCCCGCGCCCGACGGCGCCGCGGGCCGCCTCCAGCGCCGCGACGGCGACACGTGGCGGACCGTGCGCCGGGTGCCGCTGCGGGGTGGCGGCTTCGAGACCGTCGTGCCGAAGCGGGGCGACTGGCGCGTGCGCGTCGGACGCTTCTCCACGCCCGTCGCGGAGCTGTAGACCCCGCGTCGGCCGGCCCGGCGCGTCGGGTGGGGTGCCGCACGGGTAGACGCGAGGGATGCTGCGCTACGAGACCGCCTCCGCCGCGCCGCCCGAGGCCGTCTGGCCCCTGCTCGCCCGGCCCGACCGTTGGAACGAGTGGGCGTGGCACGTCCGGGGCGCCTGGGGTCTCGGCTCGCCCGAGGTGCGCGCCGGGGCCCGCGGCGCCGTCCGGCTCCTGGGCGGGGTGCCCGTCCCGGTGCGCATCACGGGCGTGGACCGCGGCCGCTCGTGGGGGTGGCAGGCCGGGCCGCTGCACTTCGTGCACCGCGTGGACCCGGTCGGCGAGGGCAGCGTGGTCGGCATCGACGTGGACGGCCCGGCCGCGCTCCTCGCCGTCGTCGGTCGCACGTACGGGCCGTGGTGCCGGCACGTGACCCGCGTGATCAGCGAGCGCGCGACGGTCGAGGGGGGTCGCGGCGGCGGCTGGTGAGGGGTCGTCCGCGGCGCAGGCCGCGGCCCGCCGCGGTGCGGACCCCGGACCCCGGACCCCGGACCCCGGACCCCGGGCCTCGCCGGCCCCCCTACCGCGGGGTGCGGACCCGCTCCGCGAGGAGGTCGGCGACGAGCGCGGGCTCCGTCCACTGCGGGCAGTGGCCCGACGGCAGCTCGACGGACGCCGCGGCGCCGGCGGCGAAGTCCGGGTGGACGGCGCGGGGCACGAGGTCCGCGGTGCCCGAGACGTCGACGTACGGCAGCACGGTCCACGCGGCCGTCGCGATCGGGCGGTCGGTGCCCGACATGTCCTGCGGGCGCAGCTGGTCGAGGGCGACCGCGGCGCGGTCGTCGTCCGCGTCGTTGAAGAGGGCCTGGCGGGCGACCTCGCGCGGGAAGGAGGCCAGGCCGTGCTCGTCGACCTGGATCGGGCTGTCCTGGCCCTCCGGCGTGACGGCGGCGGTGGCCGACGCCATGCTGCCGCCGGACCCGGGGGCTGCGGCGCAGAGGTAGACGAGCTCGGCGACGTGCGGGTGCGGGCCCGCGGCGGCGTCCGTGATCACCGATCCGCCGTAGGAGTGCGCGACGAGGACCACGGGCGCCGTGAGGGCGTCGAGGGCCGCCCGGACCGCGGCGACGTCGGCGCCGAAGCCGTCGCCCGTCGACGGGCCGCCGACGGAGGGCAGCTCGACGACCTGCGCCCGGACGTCCTGCGCGGCGAGGCGCTCGACGACGCCGGCGTAGATCCACGCCCCGGAGAACGCCCCGGGCACGAGGAGGACGTCGGGGGCGGTCGTTGCGTCGGAAACCATGCCGTGCCCCTACCCGGACGCCGCGGCGCGCAGCGCCTGGCGTCCGCGCCCCTGAGGTCCGGGCAGGGCGGTGACCGGCCTACGGGCGGCGGAGGGTCGCGGCGGCCGGCCCCGGACGACGTCCTGGCCCGGTGTCCGCCGCGGCCCTCGGGAGGGCCGGGCCGGCGGCGCACGGGAGTGACCGGCCTACGGGCGGCCGTCGGTCGCGGCGGCCGGCCCCGGACGACGTCCTGGCCCGGTGGCCGCCACGGCCCTCGGGAGGGCCGGGCCGGCGGTGCACGGCCGTGACCGGCCTACGGGCGGCCGGCGGTCGCGACGGCCGGCCCCGGACGGCGTCCCGGCCCGGCCCGACCCCTAGTTCGTGTGCTTCACGGTGATGACGTCGCCGTCCTGCATGACGTAGTCGCGGCCCTCGGTGCGCAGCGTGCCGACGTCGCGGGCCTGGGAGTAGCCGCCGGCGGCGAGCAGCTCGTCCGAGCCGATGACGTCGGCGCGGACGAAGCCCTTCTGGATGTCGCCGTGGATCTCGCCGGCGGCGTGCCAGACGGTCAGGCCGCGCTCGAGGTGCCAGGACTGGGCGCGGACGCCGGCGCCGGCGGTGAAGAACGTGATCAGGTCGAGCAGCTCGAAGGCGCCCTTGGCGATCCGCTGCAGGCCGGACTCGGCGAAGCCCATGTCCTCGCGCATCGCGGCGGCCTCCTCGTCGTCCATCTCGATCAGCTCCGCTTCCAACCGCGAGGACACGGCGACGGCGACGGCGCCCATGGCGGCGGCGTGCTCGGCGATCGCGGCGGGGACCTCGCCCGACGCGTCGTTCTCGTCCACGTTGGCGACGAAGAGGACCGGCTTGGCGGTCAGCGGCGACAGCGTCCGGACGACGTTCGGGTGGTCCTCGGGCACCGGGACGATGCGCGCCGGCTTCCCCTCGTTCAGCGCGACGACGACCTGCTCGAGCCAGGCGAGCTCCGACTTCGCCTCGGCGTCGCCGCCGCGGGCCATCTTCGTCACGCGCTCGATGCGGCGCTCGGCCTGCTCGAGGTCGGCCATCAGGAGCTCGGTCTCGATCGTCTCGATGTCCCGGAGGGGGTTCACCGAGCCGTCGGGGTGGATGATGTTGCCGTCCTCGTGGGCGCGGACGACGTGGACGAGCGCGTCGGTCTCGCGGATGTTCGCGAGGAACTTGTTGCCGAGGCCCTCGCCCTTGTGGGCACCGGCGACGAGGCCCGCGATGTCGTGGAAGTCGATGTGGTCGAAGACGATGTCCGACGACCCGAGGAGCTCCGCGATGGCGACCATCCGGTCGTCGTGGACCGGGACGACGGCGACGTTGGGCTCGATGGTCGTGAACGGGTAGTTCGCGGCCTCGGCACCGGACTTCGTCAGGGCGTTGAAGAGGGAGGACTTGCCCGCGTTGGGCATGCCGACGATGCCGATCTTCATCGGGAGGCTCCGGTGTCGGTGTTGGCGGCGGCCGTCGCGGCCGCGCCGGCGGTGGCGACCGCGGCGGCGGTGGCCACGCGGTCCCCGGTCTCGTCGTGGTCCTCCCAGGAGGCGCGGCGGCGCTCCGCGATGCCGTGACCGACGCGGCGGACGCCGCCCCCGACGGTCCAGCCGAGCACGCCGCCGATGGCGATGTCGGTCGGGTAGTGCACGCCGAGGTGGACGCGCGAGATCGCCATCGCCGCGGCGGTCGCGTAGAGCGGCGCCTTCGGCACGAGGGACGAGAACGCGGCGGCGGCGGCGAACGACGAGGCGGCGTGCGAGCTGGGGAAGCTCAGCTGCGTCGGCGTCGGCACGAGCGGCGGGAGGTCCCGGAGCTGCGGCCGCGGCCGACGGGCGACCTGCTTGACGGACGTGTTGACCACGTAGGCGGCGCCGATGGCGGCGACGCCGACGAGCCAGTCCTCCCGCCGACGGCGGTCGACCGTCGCGCCGAGCGCCCCGACGCCGAGCCAGAGCGCCCCGTGCTCCCCGGTGCGGGAGAAGACGACGATGGCGCGGGTCGCGCGCCGCGACCTGGCGGTGGAGCGGACGGCACGCATGCCGGCGAGGTCCAGACGGGCGAACGCGCGGCCGGTGCGGCCGTGCAGCGCGCGGGCCATGAGGCTCCGTCGCGCGTCGATCGCCTCGCCGATGAGGCGTGGGTCCTGGGTGAGCTTTCGCACCCCGTCAGGGTACGGCCCGGGCGGGTCCCGCGTCCCGACGGAGCCCGTGGGGCACGGCGCGGCCCCCCGCGCGTCCCGGTCGGTCACCATGTGCCGGGTGAAGCTGGCCCTTGTCGTCAATCCCAAGTCCGGCGCCGGCCGTGGGAGCGATGAGCTCGCGGAGCGCCTCGCCGCACCCGGCCACGACGTGCAGACCTTCGAGATCGGGGACGCGGACGCCGCGGCGCGCTCCGGGGCCGACCGCGTGGTCGTGGCCGGCGGCGACGGGTCGATCGGCACCGTGTTCGCCGCGTGCGCGGAGGTGGGGGCGCAGCTGGCGATCCTGCCGGCCGGCACCGCGAACGACTTCGCCCGTGCGATCGGCATCCCGGCCGACTTCGACGCGGCGGTCGAGGTCGCCCGCGACGCCGACGCACGCCACCGCACGGTGTGGGGCGCCACGCTCGACGGCCACCCGTTCGTCAACGTCGCCTCGATCGGCCTGGCCGTCAACGCCGCGCGCGAGGCCGCGCCGTTCAAGTCGAAGCTCGGGCCCGCCGCCTACGCGCTCGGCGCCGTCATCGCGGGCGCGAAGGGCAAGCAGGTCCACTGCCGCGTGAGCGTCGACGGCGAGCAGGTCTACGAGGGCGACGTCTGGCAGGCGCTCGTCGCGGCCTCCGGCTCCTTCGGCGGGATCGTCCAGCTGCCCGACTCGGACCCCGAGACCTCCGAGATGGAGCTCTTCGTCATCGAGTCGAAGTCCCGGCTGACGCTGATCCGCCGCGTGTGGGGGATGCGCAGCGGCGGCAACCGCGGCGGCATGCGCCTCTTCCAGGGCCACTCGATCCGCGTGGACGTCGATCCCGACCTTTTGTGGAACGTCGACGGCGAGGTCCTCGACCTCGGCGACGTCACGGCCGAGCCGCTCGGGCCCGTCGAGATCTTCCTGCCGCCCGTGGCGGACCCGCCCCGCTGGGGGCGCCGCCGGTGAGCACGGAGGACCCCGGGGACGACGGCCCGCGGGAGGACGCGCCGCTGGCGCGCCACCTGCGCGACCGGCCGGACCGGCCGATCGGCGAGCGCGAGTTCATCCAGGGCCGCTCCCGGGCCCGGCTGATCCTGCTGCTGTTCTTCGTCGGCCTGCCGGTGATCGTGCTGGTCGTCGTGGTCCTCAACTCGCTGGCCTCGGGGCCGCCGGACCGCGACGCGCGCGCGAGCACCGGGCTCAACGAGGTCACGCGCTACTGCACGTACAAGGCGCGCGGCGACGAGCAGTACCGCGACTGCCTCGTGCGGACGGACTTCCGCGTCGTGCGCCGGGAGGACTCCAACCCGGCGCGCTACGCCCGCGGCGAGCTCACGCGGTGCCTGGTCGACGCCGGCCCGCGCTGCACGCTGCGCTAGGCGCCGGGAGGGAGGCGTCGCTGGCCGGTGGCGCACCCGGTCGGGCGCGCCGGGGCACGGCGACCCCGTGGCGGGGCCGACGCGCCGGGCGGGCCTAGAGCCCGAAGCCGATCTTCTGCTCGTCCTTGTCGACGCGCAGGAACACGACCTTGTCGAGGTTGAGCGTGACGCGGGCGTCCTCGGCCTCGAGGTCCGTCCAGCCGCCGCCCTTCAGCGACCCCTTCAGGTCCTGGAGCTGGGACTCGGTGAGGCGGACGGCCAGCGGCGGGGCGCTGTCCAGGCCGATGCTGACGCGGAGCTTGTCGTCGGACACGGGCTCTCCTGATCGTTTCGGGTGCGGGCGGGGAAGGGTGGGCTAGTGGTGCGCCGGCTCGGTGAGCTCGGTCAGCACCTTGCCGGTGGACTTCGGGTGCAGGAAGGCGACGCGGCTCTCGCGGATGCCGACGCGCGGCTCCTCGTCGATGAGCTGCACGCCGCGCTCCTTCAGCGTCGCCAGCGCGGAGACGATGTCCTGTGTCTGGTAGGCGACGTGGTGGAGGCCCGGGCCGTTCTTCGCCAGGAACTTCGCGACGCCGGTGTCGGGACCGAGCGGCGAGATCAGCTCGACGTGGTTCTCGCCGACGTCGAAGAGGACCGCCTCGACGCCCTGGGACTCCACGGTCTCGCGGTGGACGAGCTCGAAGCCGAGGACGTCGCGGTGGTAGGCGATCTGGTCGTCGAGGTCCTCGGGGGCGACGGCGATGCCGAGGTGGTCGATCCGGTCGAACATGGGGCGGAGCCTATATCGCGGGCGTTCCGGGCCCGCCCACGAGCGGGCGGCGGTCCGTCGCCGGCCGGGCCGCCTCCCGGCCCGGCCCCGGCGACCGGCACCGCGTCCGGGGGACGGGCCGGCCGGGCCACCGGGCGGCGACCGGCCTCTGGCCGTGCCCGGGCCGCGCTGCGAGGATCGCCCGATGCGCTCCCGTGCGTTCCGCCAGGTCGACGTCTTCACGGACGTCCCGTACCTGGGCAACCCCGTCGCGGTCGTGCTCGAGGCCGACGGGATGACGGAGGTGCAGATGGCGACGTTCGCCCGCTGGACCAATCTGTCGGAGACGACGTTCGTGCTGCCGCCGACGGACGACCGCGCGGACTACCGGCTGCGGATCTTCACCCCGTCGGGCGAGCTGCCGTTCGCCGGGCACCCGACGCTCGGCAGCTGCCACGCGTGGCTGAACGCGGGGGCGACGCCGCGCCGTCGCGACGTCGTCGTGCAGGAGTGCGGCGTCGGCCTCGTCGAGGTCCGTCGGGACGGCGGGCGCCTCGCGTTCGCGGCGCCGCCGCGTCGCCGGACGGGCCCGCTCGACGACGCGCTGCTGGACCGGATCGCCTCCGGGCTGTCGCTCGACCGGGCGGCGATCCGCGCGCACGCCTGGGTCGACAACGGGCCGGGCTGGTGCGCGGTGCTGCTGGGCTCCGCGGCGGAGGTGCTCGCGGTCCGCGGGGACTTCGGCGTCCTCGGCGACACGAAGGTCGGCGTCGTCGGCCCGCACCCCGGGGACGGCCCGGCGGACGCCCCGGCGTTCGAGGTCCGCGCGTTCTTCCCCGCCGCCCCGGATCCCGACGGCCGCGTCACCGCGGGCTTCGAGGACCCCGTCACGGGCAGCCTGAACGCGAGCGTCGCCCAGTGGCTGCGCGAGGAGGACCGCGCGCCGGCGACCTACGTCGCCGCGCAGGGGACCGCGATGGGCCGCGCCGGGCGGGTGCACGTCACGGACGACGGCGAGCGGATCTGGGTCGGGGGCGACTGCGCGGTCTGCATCGCCGGGGTCGTCGCGATCTGAGGGCCGGCGGCACCGGCCCGTCCGGTCGCCCCACCGACGGCGCGCCAGCGGGTACCGTCGCCGTCCATGGGACTGCTCTCGCTCGCGCTGCTTCCGGCGCGCACCGTGGTCGCGTCGGCCGAGCTGGTCATCGCGGCCCGCGACATGACGGCGAAGGACGGCCCGCTGCGCCGGCCGGGCGGCCTCGGGGAGCGGGTCCAGGTGCTGATCGCCGAGGGCGGCGTCGTCGACCAGCTCGCCCGGCTGGCCGACCCGCGCGGCCCGCTGGCCCGCCTGGAGCAGCTCGCGATCCTCACGAGCGACGACCGGCCGCTCGGCCGCGCGCTCTCCCCCGGCGGGCCGCTGGACCGCCTGCTGGCCGACGGCGGGGCCTTCGACCGCCTCATGTCGGAGGGCGGCGCGGTCGACCGCCTCGTGGGCGAGAACGGCCCGCTGGACCGGCTCCTGGTGACCGACGGCCCGCTGGACCGGCTGCTCGCCCCGGGCGGCCCGCTCGACCGGCTGACGGAGGAGGGCGGCACCCTCGAGCGCGCGCTGGAGCGCGGCGGCGTCGTCGACCGGCTGCTGCAGGAGAACGGCCTCGTGGAGCAGCTGCTCCAGGCCGACGGCACCCTCGAGCTCCTGCTGACCCCGGGCAGCACGGTCAACCGGCTGATCCAGGACGGCGGCACGCTCGACCGGCTGCTCGCGGAGGACGGCGGCGTCGAGCGGCTCCTCGCCCCGGGCGGTCCGCTCGACCAGCTCGGCGAGCTGTCGGCCGCGCTCTCGGGGCTCGCGGAGCTCGAGCAGTCGCTGCGGCCGCTCGCCGGTCTCGACGAGGCGCTCAAGCCGCTCGAGGACCTGGGCGAGCGCCTGCGGCCGCTCGAGACGCTCGGCGACCGCCTGACGCCGCTGGCCGAGCTCGGCGACCGGCTCGCGCCCCTCGCGGCGCTCGGCGAGCGGCTGGCCCCGCTCGAGGCGCTGGGCGACCGGCTCCGGCCGCTCGAGTCGCTCGAGGCGCACCTGCGTCCGCTCGAGCGGCTCGACGCGACCCTGCGGCCGCTCGGGGACCTCGAGGAGCTGCTGCGGCCGCTCGCGACCCTCGGCGACTCCATCGACTCCATCGCCGCGACCGTCGGCGGCATGCAGGAGGCCGCGGAGGAGCTCTCCCGCGCGGTGGTCCCGATCGGCCGGGTGGCCGGCCGGCTGCCGGGCGCGAAGAAGGCCGCGCGCGAGCTGGACGCCCCGAAGGGGGAGTGAGGCGCGGGGCCCGGGCGGACCGCGTCGGGCGGATCTGGGCCGGCAGGCCTCGGTGCCGCCCGGGCTCGCGCCGCCCGGGCGTCGACGCTCGGGGGGCGCCCGGCCACGCGATCCGGCGGCCGGTGACTCCCGGCGTCGCCCGGGTCCGCGGCGGCGCTGGACGGATGACCGCGGGCCCGGATGCCCAGCCGCGACCGGGGCCCGTCGGCGTCCCGCGCGACGGGCCCCGGGGGACCGGGGCCGGTCCGCGGGGCCCGGCGCTACCGTGCCGCGCACCATGAAGACCCTCCGTCACCCAGCGACGATCATCAGCATCGTCGCCCTCTTCTTCAGCCTGACCGGCGGCGCGATCGCCGCGGTCGTGATCACCGGCAAGAACGTCCGCAACAACTCGCTGACCGGCGCCGACGTGCGCAACGGCTCCATCGCGAGCGCGGACGTCAAGA
>WLOB01000162.1 GCA_009699505.1 Actinomycetota bacterium
ACTTCGTGCCGGTCGGGGGCGGCGTCGGCGCCGTGCCGGTGGTCCCGGTGCCGGAGCCCGAGCCCGAGCCCGGCTTCGGGGCGCCCGCGGGCGGGGTCGGGGCCTTGCCGTCCTTGCCGGGGGCGCCGGCGGGCGGGGTCGGCGCCTTGCCGTCCTTGCCGGGGCCGCCCGCGGGCGGCCCCGGGCGGGCGTCGCGCAGCTTGGAGACGGACACGCCGAGCTCCTTGGCCAGCGCGGTGTCCGGGTCGGTGCCCGAGCCGGGGCCGCCGCCCGCGCCCGGGGGCAGCGGCACGTCGAAGCCGGTCTCGCGGAGCTGCTCGATCAGGTCCTGCTGCTTCGAGGTGACCTTGCCGGCCTCGACCGCGGCGTCGAGCTCGGCGGAGCGGACCGCCTTCCGGGCGCTCTCGACCTTGTCCTGCGAGACGCCGAGCGCCTTGGCGAGGCGCGCGTCCTCCTGGCCGGGGCTCGGCGGCTTCGGCGGGGTGGCCGGCCGCGAGCTGCTCGTGGTCGTGCCGCTGCTGCTGGAGTCCGCCGCACCGGCGGTCTGCGAGACGACGCCGCCGATGGCCAGCGAGGCCGCGGCGATGGTGGTGATGCCGGCCACGCGGAGGCGGCGGGTCTTGGGGGTGGTGGTCATGAGGGACATGCTGCGCCCGGTTCTTGTGACTGGCTTGTGGGACCGGTCCGCCCTGCCCCACGTCCGGCCTTCACCCCCGCCGGGCGCCGTCCGCGTCGCCCCGACCGCCCGGCCCCAGGACTCCGAGGCCCGGGCCCGCACCGCGCCCGTCGGGGCGCTCCCGGCCCCCGGTCAGCCCTCGGCCGGCGTCCCGGCGATCCCCAGCTCCTCCGCGTGCGGCTCGAGCGCCGCGATCACGAACGCGACGTGGTCCGCGAGGTCGACGCCGAGCTCCTCCGCGCCGAGGCGCACGTCCTCGCGGTCCACGGCGGCCGCGAACGACGCGGTCTTCAGCTTCTTCCGGACGGACTTCGGGGTCAGGCCGTGGATGCCCTGCGGCCGCACCTTGGCGACCGCGGCGACGAAGCCGCTGAGCTCGTCGACCGCGAACAGGGTGCGCGCCAGCGGGGTGGTCCGCGGGACCTCCATGTACGCGGCGTGCCCGGCGATCGCGTCGGCCATCTCGGGCGGGGCGTCGCGGCGCTCGAGCTCGGCCATGATCATCCGCGGGTGCCCCGTGTCCGCGTCGGGGTGGCGCTCGTAGTCCGCGTCGTGCAGGAGGCCCGTGACGCCCCAGAGCTCCTCGTCCTCCCCGCCGGCCCGCGCGTAGGCGCGCATCGCGACCTCCACGCCGCGGCAGTGCCGGCGGAGCGACGGCTCGGTCACCCACTCCTCCAGCAGGGTCCGGGCCTCGTCCTGGTCGATCGCGCGCGCCATGCCCCAGTCCTACCGGACCGCCCGTCCGGCAGGCCCCGCGGCCCGGAGGGCCCCCACCTCGCCACCGCGGGGCGCCGGGCAGCGGTCCGCGACGAGGCGCGCGCGGGACGCCGCCGTCCTCACGCCTCCAGGACGAACCGCCGCCCGAGGAACCAGGTGGCCACCGTCGCGCTGTCGACGAGCCCGCCGCCGAGCGCCAGCGCGTCGAGCTCCGCCGGGGTGACGGTGCGGTGGCGCAGCATCCCCTCCTCCTCCGCGTCGGGGGCGACCGGTCCGGGCCGCAGGTCCGTCGCGAGCCAGGCCGTGAAGCGCTGGTCCGACATGCCGGGCGCGAACGCGAGCTCGCCCAGACGACGCAGCCCGCCCGCGACGAACCCGGTCTCCTCGCGCAGCTCGCCGCGGGCGATCGCCTCGTGGTCCTCGTCCGCCCCGGGCTCGTGGTGCGCGCCCTGCGGGAACTCCCACGACCAGGAGTCGATGGGGTAGCGGTGCTGGCCGACGAGGTGCACCCGCTCGCCGTCGAACGGCACGACCACCGCGGCGTGGGGCTTCATCACGACGCCGTACGTGCCCGGGCGCGGCGTCCCGTCGGGGTGCGGGCGCTCGATGACGTCCTCGCGGATCACCATCCACGGGTTGCGGTACGCCTCGCGGCTCGAGACGGTGCGGGCGCGCGGCCGGTCCTCGGGGGTGCTCACCCCGCGGAGTGTGGCGGACCGGGGGGGGCTCGACCGTCCGCGCGGCCGCCGGCCCGGCGTCAGGACGCGGTGCCGGCCGTCGTCCCCAGCCCGAGCAGCTCGACGGAGTCCTCGCGCATGACGTTCTTGCGGACCTTGCCCGTCACCGTGAGCGGGAACTCGCGGTCGGCGACGACGTAGCGCGGGATCTTGAAGTGCGCGAGCCGGCCGTCGCAGAACGCGCGCACCGCGTCGGCGTCCAGCGTCTCCGCGCCGGGGCGCAGCCGGAACCAGGCGCAGAGCTCCTCGCCGAAGCGCTCGTCCGGGACGCCGACGACCTGCACGTCCTCGACATCGGGGTGGGTCGAGAGGAACTCCTCGACCTCGCGGGGGTAGACGTTCTCGCCGCCGCGGATGACCATGTCCTTCGACCGGCCGACGATGTTCAGGTAGCCCTCGTCGTCCATCGTCGCGAGGTCGCCCGTGTGCATCCACCCGGCGGCGTCGATCGCCTCGGACGTGCGCTCCGGGTCGCCCCAGTAGCCGCGCATGACGGAGTAGCCGCGGGTGCACAGCTCGCCCGTCTCGCCCCGCGGGACCGCCACGCCGCGGTCGGCGTCGACGATCTTGACCTCGAGGTGCGGCCCGACGCGGCCGATCGACGAGACCCGGCGCTCGAGCGGGTCGTCCGCCCGCGTCTGGGTCGACACGGGCGAGGTCTCCGTCATGCCGTAACAGATGGACACCTCGTCCATGTGCATGTCGGCGACGACGCGCCTCATGACCTCCGACGGGCACGGCGAGCCGGCCATGATCCCCGTCCGCAGGCTCGTCAGGTCGTGCTCGGCGAAGGCCGGATCGGCGAGCATCGCGATGAACATCGTCGGCACGCCGTAGAGCGACGTGCAGCGCTCGGCCGCGACGGCGCGCAGCGTCGCGGTGGGGTCGAAGCCCGCGGCGGGGATCACGACGCACGACGCGTGGGTGAGCGCGGCGAGGTTGCCCATGACCATGCCGAAGCAGTGGTAGAACGGCACGGGCACGCAGATCCGGTCCTGCTCCGTGTACCTGCAGAGCTCCCCGACGAAGAACCCGTTGTTCAGGATGTTGTGGTGGCTGAGCGTCGCGCCCTTGGGGGCCCCGGTCGTGCCCGACGTGTACTGGATGTTGATCGGGTCGTCCGAGTCCAGACCGGCGTCGCGGTCGGCCAGCGCCTCCGCGTCGACCGGCGTCGAGGCGAGCGCGGACCACGCCGAGTCGCCGAAGAAGATCGCGTCGCGCAGCGTCCCGACGTCGCCGGAGACCTCGCGCACCATGGCCCGGTAGTCGCTGCTCCGGAACCCCGACGCGCTCATCAGGATGCGCATGCCCGACTGGCGCAGCGCGTAGGTCAGCTCGCTCGTCCGGTACGCCGGGTTGACGTTGACGAGGATCGCGCCGATCCGGGCGGTCGCGTACTGCACCACGGTCCACTCGACGCAGTTGGGCGCCCAGACGCCGACGCGGTCGCCGGCCTCCACGCCGAGCTGCAGGAACCCCGACGCGACGCGGTCGACGAGGTCGTCGAGCTGCGCGTAGGTCAGGCGCGCGTCCTGCTCGCACGACACGACGGCCTCGCGGTCGGGGTGCTCCGCGGCGGCGGACCGCAGCCGCGCACCGATCGTGTCGCGCAGGAGCGGGGTGGCGGACGCTCCGTGCGCGTAGGACGGCTCAGGCATGGGAGGACGCTACGCCTCGCGCCCGGCGGCGGCAACGGGCCCGCCGGGAGGGCGTCCCCGGCCTCGACGTTCGCGCGGCCTCCTTTTCTCCCGGTGTACACCGCCTACATCTAGACTGGCGGCGGATTGGTGGCGGTCATCGGTGAGTCCGGAGCTCACGGGACGTCACCCTGAGGGAGACGCTCATGATCCGGCCACGCGGTGCCCCACACCCCGACGTCGAGCCGCTCTCGCCTCGGCGTGGCGGCCGACGGCGGGGCCTGACCGCGCTGACCGCGGCGGTGATGCTCGCGCTCTGCGGCGCCGGCACGGCGGGGGCAGCAGGCTGGCAGTACGCCGACTTCGACGGCGATCCGTACTGGGACGCAGCCACCATGGACCACGACGCCAACGGCTACACCGAGCGGATCTGGTTCGACCTCGACGACGACGGCGGCTGGGACACGCTGCTCTACGACACGCGCGGCCGTGACGACTTCCTCGAGGTCGTCGACTACGACATGGACGAGAACGGGGGCGTGGAGTTCCGCCTCGTCGACGGCGACGGGCGCGTGGGCTACGAGTACCTCTACGTCGACCGCAACCAGAACGGCCGCTGGGACTTGCAACGCAACCGGGCGCGGCGCATCATCCCCGGGTCCAGCGCAGACGCCGTGACGCGGACGAACATCTACAACGTGAACAGCCGCACGCTCCACGACTTCACGATGCGTACCGGCGGAGGGTCGCTGCTGCACCCGTCCTTTCCCACCCCGTAGGCATCCGCCGGGCGCCCCTCGCGCCCGGCGTCGGCCGGACAGGCCTCGTCCTCAGCCCTGCCAGCGCTCCACGGCGCGCTCCGCGATGTCCTTGCGGATCTGACGGCCGTCGAACAGGATGCCCTGCGCCGCCGCGTAGGCGGCCTGGCGGGCCTGCGACGGCGACTCCCCCAGGGCGGTGACGTTCAGGACGCGGCCGCCACCGGTGACGACCCGGCCGCGCTCGTCGATCGCGGTGCCGGCGTGCGTGACCTCGGCGCTCGACGGGGTGCGGTCGAGGCCCTTGATGACGTCGCCCTTGTGCGCGGACGCGGGGTAGCCGCGGGAGGCCAGGACGATGGTCACCGCCCAGCGCTCGTCCCACGCGAGCTCGACGCCCTCGAGACCGCCGAGCTCGGCGTCGGGCCCGCCCGCGGCCGCCGCGGTCAGGGCGAACAGGTCGCTCGTCAGGCGCGGCAGGACGGCCTGCGTCTCGGGATCGCCGAAGCGGGTGTTGTACTCGAGCACCTTCACCGTGCCGGCGTCCGGGTCGACCATCAGGCCGGCGTAGAGGACGCCGGTGAAGGGCGTGCCGCGGCGCGCGAGCTCGTCGACGACGGGCTGGTGGACGGCGGCGGAGATCTCGAGCGCCCGGGCGGCGTCCACGCCGACGACGGGCGAGTAGCTGCCCATGCCGCCGGTGTTCGGCCCCTGGTCGCCCTCGAAGATGCGCTTGTAGTCCTGGGCCGGGGCGAGCGGGATCGCGCGCACGCCGTCGCAGACCGCCAGCAGCGAGACCTCCTCGCCGGCGAGGAACTCCTCGACGACCACGGCGGCGTCGCCGAACTGCTGGTCCTCGAGCATGTCGACGAGCGTCGCGCGGGCGGCGGCCTCGTCCTCGGCGATGACGACGCCCTTGCCGGCGGCGAGGCCGTCGTACTTCAGGACGACGGGGTAGCCCGTGATCGCGGCCATCCCGGCGTCGACGGTGGTCACCGTCTCGTAGCCGGCGGTCGGGACCCCGGCGGCGATCATGATCTCCTTCGCGAACGCCTTGGAGCCCTCGAGGCGCGCGGCGGCGGCGGTCGGCCCGAACGCGGGGATCCGGACCTCGCGCAGCGCGTCGACGAGGCCGGCCACGAGCGGCACCTCCGGCCCGACGACGACGAGGTCGACGGCCAGCTCGACGGCGAGCGCGACGAGCCCCGGGACGTCGTCGGCGGCGACGTCGTGCACGGCGGCGTCCGCCGCGATCCCGGGGTTGCCGGGAGCGGCGTGGACTTCCGGGGTCGCGGAGGCTGTCCGGAGGAGCGCA
The DNA here is from genome assembly GCA_009699505.1 of Actinomycetota bacterium. GTDB lineage: Bacteria > Actinomycetota > Thermoleophilia > Solirubrobacterales > Solirubrobacteraceae > Patulibacter. The sequence continues at coordinate 5,841 of WLOB01000162.1, forward strand.
CGGACGATCGCGTGCTCGCGACCACCCGCACCGACGACGAGAACCTTCGGCATGCCCGGCACGCTACCGGCGCGGCCGGGGTCCCCGCCGAGCGCGACCTACGGCGCGGCCGTGCGGTCGCTGTAGAGCGCCGAGGCGCGCAGCTTGCCCTTGACGATCTCGGCGCGGGTCCACGCCACGGTCCAGCGACCGTCCGGGAGCGCGCCGATCGCGGCGGAGCCGAACGCGTTCGAGCGGTCGAGGAGCTGCGCGTCGCTGAACCCGTCGATCGTCTCGGCGGCGCCGACCGTACCCGACGCGGGACGGAACGCCGCCTGCACCGCGACGCCGCGGTCGCCGTTGGAGCCGCCGATCGGCCGCTCCTGCTCGCGCACGAGGACGAGCCCGGTGGTGCCGGTCCTCTCGGACGTCGCGATGCTGTGCACGCGGCCCGCCGCGGCGATGTCGCGCGGCGTGCCGAGCGGCCCGGTGGCCTCGCCCTCGGCGACCCGCGGGATGTCGTGGGCGGTGCCGTCGGCGACGCTGCCGACCTGCTGGTTCCACGCGACGGTCGGGCGACCCGCGGGGTCGATGGCGGAGACGAGCGCGCCGCCGGGGGCGCGGACGGTCGTGCCGCCCTTGTCGATGGGCTTCGGCACCGCGAAGCGCGCGCGGTCGGTGTCGCGGGTCGTCGCGCGGACGACGTAGGGCTTCGAACGCTCCGTGGCGGCGTCCTGCTCGCCCCAGGCGACGACGGCGCGGCCCTTGCCGCCGATGGAGGCGGTGGCGGTGCGGAAGCCGGGCCCGCCGCGGCGGAGCGTCTGCGGCTTGCCGAGCTGGTCGCGCCCCATGGACAGCGACCTCACGTAGAGCCGGCGCGTCGAGTCGCTCGCACCCGTCTGGTAGACGATGACGGCGCGGCCGCCCGCGCCCGCGGCGACGGCCAGCAGGCGGCTGGACTTCGAGGTGCTGATCTTCTGCGGCCTGCCCAGCCGGACCGTCCGGGCCTGCGCGTCGCCGCGGCGCCAGCTGGCGTAGACGCGCACGACGCCGTCCGAGCCGACGTCGCTCCACGCCATGACGACGCTGCCCTTGGGGTTGCCGGCGATCATGGCCGGCTCGTCGAGCACGGCGCTGCCATGGGAGCGCTGCGTGCCCAGGCCGGCGGAGGCGGTCTTGCCGACGGAGATGCCGAGGCGGTAGCTCGTGAGCCGCACGCTGCGGGTGCCGCCCTTGCCGTCGGGCACGGTGCGGAAGACGGAGCCCAGGGACTTCTGGCGGGCCCAGACGAGGCCGTCCCCGTCGTACGGGACGGGGTCCTGGATCAGGCCGGAGAGGGTGCGCAGCGCGCCCGGGCTGCCGTCGGCCTGCACGCCCATGAGGCGCGTGTTGACGGTCTTCTTCGCGGACCCGCGGGCGCCGACGATGCGGGAGCCGGAGGGGTCGACGGTCAGGCCGGTCACGCCGACGCCGGTGTCCAGCTCGGTGCCGGGCGTCCAGTCCGCCGACGCGGCTGACGGGACGGCGAGGCCGGCGAGCACCGTCGCGAGGACGGCGGCGGAGCGGAGGGGGCGGGCGGTGAGCGTCTTCGGCACAGAGGGGTCCAGGCGGAGGGGGACCGGCGACGGAGGTGCGCCGGTCACATCGACGGTAACGCAGATTCCGGGTATCGGACCCCGCTCCCGCGCCCCTCTCACCGAACCCTCACAGGCGCGCGGGGCGCGTCAGATGCCGGCGATGAAGTCGTCGACGGGGATCGCCGTCAGCGTCTCGAAGCTGCCCGTGCCGCGCGACGAGAGCTCGAGCGAGATGCGGGCGATCGTCTGCTCGTCGGGGGCCTCGACGACGTTGACGAAGTCGTACTGCCCGAGGACCGCCCACTGCGCGGTCACGGTGCCGCCGAGCGCCTCGACCTCCTTGTTGACCTCGCGGATGCGGTGCGGGTTGTTCTTGATCGTCTGCACGCCGTCGGGGGACAGGCGGGTGAGCAGCACGTAGGTCGGCACGGTGGGCTCCGGGGTCGGGTGGGGGCGGTCGGTGCGACGCGCCCGGACTGGGGTCGTTCTACCCGATCGCGCCGCCGAGGTGGGACGCGGATCGCGGGCGCCCCGACGCTCGTCGTGTGACGGAGGCACGCTCTTCGACGCCCCTGGGGCGGGCTGCATACGATGGCTCGCATGTGGAGCCGACCGACGTGACCCGCAGGACGTGGACGATCGCCGGCGTCGCCGTCGTGGCGGTGCTGGTCGTCGTCCTGGTGATCCTGCAGCTCACCCTGCAGGGCATCGCCGAGGGCAAGGTCCGCGACGAGGTCGGGGACGACAGCGCGAAGGTCACGGTGAAGGCCTCCCCCGCCCTGAAGCTCCTCTTCGGCGACGCGGACGAGATCACGATCGACACGCCGACCGTCGCCGGGAACCAGCAGGCGCCGCTCGGCAGGCTGCTGGACCGGGCGAAGGACGTCGGGCGGACGGATGCCCGGGTCGGGCAGATCCAGGTGGCCGGCGAGGCGGGCACCCTGACGCTGCGCGACGTCCGCGCCGTCGTGGAGGACGGTCGCGTGCAGGCCACGGCGACCCTGTCGATCCGGGAGCTCGGCGCGCTCGTCCCCGGCGGCGGGACGCTGAAGGCGCTGCCCTCCGGTGCCGGGGGCGAGCCGCGCTTCGCGGTCACCGTCCCCGTCCCGCTCCTGGGCGACACGACGGTCAACGGCGTCGTCGCGGCCCAGGACGGCGCGGTGCAGGTCGCGGCCGAGGGGCTGCCGATCCCGGTGGCGATCACGATCTTCCAGGACCCGTCGATCGCGGTCGACGCGGTCCAGGGGCGCTCGTCCGGGGACCGCCTGCAGATCTCGTTCTCCGGCACGCTCGGCTGAGGCCCGGGATGCCGCCCGCCCGTCCGACGCTCGCCGTGCTGTGCGGTGCCGCGCTCTGCCTGACGGCCTGCGGCGGTGCCTCCCCGCGGGACGACGCCCGCCCCGTCGCCGCCACGACGGCCCGCGACGGCGGCGCGCGGCCGGCGACCGCCCCGGG
>WLOB01000163.1 GCA_009699505.1 Actinomycetota bacterium
CGCGAGTTCACGATCGGCTCGCCCAAGCAGCTCGGCGAGGTCCTCTTCACGGAGCTCGGGCTGACGACGAAGCGCCGCGGCAAGACGGGCTTCTCGACGGACGCGCGCGTCCTCCAGCAGATCCGCGACGAGCACGAGATCATCCCGCTCGTCGAGCGGTGGCGCGAGCTCTCGACGCTGACGAAGACGTACCTCGACGTCCTGCCGCAGCTCGCCGCGAAGGACCCCGAGAGCCGCATCCACACGACGTTCCAGCAGACCGTCGCGCAGACCGGGCGGCTGTCCTCGACGGACCCGAACCTGCAGAACGTCCCGGTCCGCACGGCCCTGGGCCGCCGCATCCGCGGCTGCTTCGAGGCGACGGAGGACACCGTGCTGCTCTCCTGCGACTACTCCCAGGTCGAGCTGCGCATCCTCGCCTTCTACGCCGAGGAGGAGACGCTCCGCGACGCGTTCCGCGAGGACCGCGACGTCCACACCGCCACCGCCATGCGGGTCTTCGGCGTGGGGGAGGACGAGCTCGACGCGGGCCTGCGCTCCAAGGCCAAGATGGTCAACTACGGCATCGCCTACGGCCTGACGGACTTCGGGCTGGCCGAGCGCCTGAACATCCCGCGCGGCGAGGCGGGCGAGGTCATCGACCGCTACTTCGCCGAGTTCACCGGCGTCAAGACGTTCATCGACTCGACGATCGCGCAGGCGAAGGAGGCCGGCGAGGTCCGCACGATGTTCGGCCGCCGGCGGCTCATCCCGGAGCTGCGCGCCCGCAACCCGCAGATGCGCTCCCTCGGCGAGCGGCTCGCGGTCAACACGATCATCCAGGGCACCGCCGCGGACATCATGAAGCTCGCGATGATCGGCGTCCGCCGCGCGCTCGACGACGCCGGCGTGCGCTCCCGCATGGTCCTGACGATCCACGACGAGCTGCTCGTGGAGGGCCCGGCGTCGGAGATGGAGGGCCCCGACGGCGTCAAGGCGATCGTCGAGCGCGAGATGGTCGCCCCCTGGACCCAGGACCCGCCGCTGAAGGTCGAGGGCGGCATCGGCCGCACCTGGGTCGACGCGAAGTAGGGGGGCCGGGCCCCGCCCCGAGGGTCCCGGGTCGGACCGCTCCGCGGTGCGGCGCGGTCCGGGGCACCCGGGAGGGGGACCCGGTCAGGCCGCGGCGGCCCGGTCCCGGCGGACGAGCCAGCGCGCCAGGAGCGGTGCGGCCAGCAGCATCGCGAAGAGCCGCAGGACCTGGACGGCCAGGACGAACGTCGCGTCGACGTCGCTCGTGGACGCCGCCGCCAGCACGACGTACAGGCCGCCCGGGGTCGTCGCGAGGTACGCGTCCAGCGCACCGACCCCGGCGAGCGGCACGAGCAGCAGCCCCAGCCCCGCCGAGACGAGGATCAGCGCCGCGATCAGCGCCAGCGTCGCCGGCAGGATCCGTGCGGCGTGCCGGAGGCTGGCGACCGTGAACCGCAGGCCCACCGACAGGCCGATGCCCACGTAGGCGACCTGCAGGACGAGCGGCGGGACGGGGGCCATGAGCTCGACGCCGGCCAGGGACAGCCCCGCGGCGACGATGAGCGGCCCGAGCAGGGACCCCGCCGGCAGCCGCACGAGGCGCGCCACGCCCAGCCCGACGCCGAGGCAGAGGACGAGGGCCAGCGCGCCCTCGACGGCCCCGCCGGCGACCGCGCCCTCCGGCGCGGCCCGTCCGCCGCCCCCGCCGCCCGCGATCCCCACGACCAGCGGCGTGAGGACCACGATCACGAGCACCCGCAGGTACTGCATGACGGCGACGAGCCGCTCGTCCGCGCCGAGCTCCCGGCTGATCGCCACGATCCCCGACGCACCGCCGGCGACCATGCCGAACGACGCCGTCGGCCGGTCCAGGCCCGTCACCCGGCTCATCGCGAGCCCCGCCAGCACCGTCGCGGCGAGCGTCGCCACCGTGACGCCGAGGATCGGTGCGGCGTTCGAGCCGATCTCCGACAGCGTCGAGCTCTGCACGAGCACGCCGAGCGACACGCCGAGGACGCCCTGCGCGAGCCGCGCCGCGGGGCCCGGGACGTCCAGGCCCCAGCCCGTCCGCAGCGCGAACGCGAGCCCGACGAGCAGCCCGGCGAAGAGCGCGGGCGACGGCACGCCGACCGCGGCGCCGGCCAGTCCGCCGGCGGCGGAGGCGACGCCCACGACGGCCCAGCGGCGGGCCCGCGGGCCCGGAGGACGGGGATCCGGCACGAGCCCCGAGTCTGGCACCTCCCCGGCCATGGCCCTTCCGCCCGCCGCTTGTTAGGCTCGCCTACATGGCATCGACGCTCTCCGCCGCCGCCCGCCGGGCCAAGGAGCGGCCCTCCCCGCTGACCTCCGGGTACGCGACCGTCGTGCGCTCGAGCCGCCTGACCCCCGGCGTGCAGCGGGTCGTCTTCTCGGGCGCCGACCTCGCCCGCCTGCCGGACGAGGAGCCGGGCGAGATCATCACCCTCGTCTGGCCGACGGGCGACGCGGAGCGCCCCGTCCTGCCATCGGACGGCTGGCGCTACCCGGCCGGCACGCCGGAGCAGCACTGGCGCAACTACACCGTGCGGGACTTCGTGCCGGACGGCCCGGACGGGCCGCTCCTCACCGTCGACTTCGTCCTGCACGGCGACCACGGCCACTGCTGCCGCTGGGCGGCGGCCTGCGAGCCCGGGATGACGCTCGGGTTCGTCGGGCCGCGCATCCACTTCTACGCCGAGCCCGGGGCCGACTGGACGCTCCTGGTCGGCGACGAGACGGGCCTCCCGTCCATCGCCGCGACGCTCGAGCGGCTCCCGACGGGCCACCCGACCCTCGCGTTCGTCGAGATCGCCGACGACGCCGAGCGGCAGGAGCTCGCGACGGAGGCGGACCTCGTCCTGGAGTGGGTGACCCGCGACGGCGAGCCCGCCGGCCGGTCCCGCCGGCTCGAGGACGCGGTGCGCGCCGCGTCGCTGCCGTCCGGCACGCCGAAGGTCTGGGTCGCCGGCGAGTCGCTCGCGGTGCGCGGGATCCGCGAGCACCTGCGGGACGAGCGCGGCCTGCCGATCGGCCCCCAGCAGGCCATCGGCTACTGGAAGCACCGGCTGACGCCCGACGACGTGGAGTGACCCGCGGCGGTCCCCCGGCGAGCGGCGGCCCACGCGGTCCGCGCTGTTAGGGTGACCTTCGCCCGTGAGCGTCACCGTCCCCACCCGCGCGCCGGTCGTCGCGGCCGACGCCGCGGTCGCCCCCCGGCGGGCGAGCCCGCTCCTCGGCCTCGGGCTCGTGCTGTCGCTCGTCGCGCTGCTCGTGGTGATCGTGCTCAGCGTGAGCGTCGGCTCGCGCACGATCCCGCTCGACCGCGTCTGGAGCCTCGTCCTCAGCCCGGACGGGTCCGACGAGGCGATCATCGTCCAGGACCTGCGGATCCCGCGGACGCTGCTCGGCCTGCTCGTCGGCGGTGCCCTCGGCCTGGCCGGCGCGCTCATGCAGGCGCTGACGCGCAACCCGCTCGCGGACCCCGGCATCCTCGGCGTCAACGCGGGTGCGGCGGCCATGGTCGTCACCGGCATCGCGATCTTCGGCTACGTCGAGCCGACGGTCCAGGTGTGGTTCGCCTTCCTCGGCGCCGGCCTCGCCACGGTGATCGTCTACGGGGTGGCCTCCCGCGGCAGCAGCGGCGCCACGCCCGTCCGCCTGGCGCTCGCGGGGATCGCCCTGACGTTCGCGCTCTACGCGGTCGTGCAGGGCATCACGACGCTGAAGCCCCAGGTCTTCAACCAGTACCGCTTCTGGCAGGTCGGGTCGCTCTCCGGCCACGACGCGTCGATCACGGCGCAGGTCGCCCCGTTCATCGGGATCGGGATCGTCCTGGCGCTGCTGCTCGCCCGGCCGCTGAACACCCTCGCGCTCGGCGACGACCTCAGCCGCTCCCTCGGCGCGAACATCGCCCGCACCCGCGCGCTCGGCGCCCTGTCGATCACGCTGCTCTGCGGCGCGGCCACCGCCGCCGCCGGGCCGATCGCCTTCATCGGCCTGACCGTCCCGCACGTCGCCCGTGCCATCGCCGGCCCGGACCAGCGCTGGGTGCTGCCCTACTCCCTCGTGCTCGCGCCGACGCTGCTCCTCGGCGCGGACGTCGTCGGCCGCGTCGTGACCCGCCCGGGCGAGCTGCAGGTCGCCATCGTCACGGCCGTCATCGGCGCGCCCGTCTTCATCGCGATCGTGCGCCGCCGGCGCATCGCCCAGCTGTGAGCGCCCCGCCGGTCACCGGAGCGGGACGCGTGCCGGGCGGGCTGGGCCGGGTCGTCCGGATCCCCGGCACCCCGATCAGCTTCCGCACGCACACCCGCGTGCTCGCCGTGGGCGTCGCGCTGCTGGTCGTCGGTTTCGTCCTGCTCGTCCTCGCCGTCGGCACGGGCGAGTACCCGATCGGCTTCGGCGACGTCGTCTCGACGCTGCTGGGCGGCGGCGATCAGGGCCAGCGCTTCATCGTCGAGACCATCCGCCTGCCGCGGGCGCTGACGGCGCTCCTCGTCGGCGCGGCCCTCGGGGCCGCCGGCGCGATCTTCCAGAGCGTCACCCGCAACCCGCTCGGGAGCCCCGACATCATCGGCTTCACCTCCGGGGCGTCGGCCGGCGCGGTGCTGCAGATCGTCGTGTTCGACGGCGGGGCCGGGCCCGTCGCCGTCGGGGCGCTCGTGGGCGGCCTGGGCACCGCGGCGCTCGTCTGGCTCCTGGCGTTCAAGGGCGGCGAGGGCGTCCAGGGCTACCGGCTGATCCTCATCGGCATCGGCATCAGCTTCGTGATGGTCGGCGTGACGAACTACCTGCTGACGCGGGCGCGCCTCGAGGACGCCGCCACCGCGAACGTGTGGATCACCGGCAGCCTCAACGGCCGCGGCTGGGACCAGGTCGTCCCGGTCGCGATCGCGCTGGCCGTCGTCCTGCCCCTGACGTTCGTGCTGGCGCGCGAGCTGCGGATGATGGAGATGGGCGACGACGCCGCGGGCGCGCTCGGCGTCTCCGTCGACCGGTCGCGCGCGGGCCTGCTGCTCCTGGCCGTCGTGCTGACGGCGGTGGCGACGTCGTCCACCGGGCCCGTCCTCTTCGTGGCGCTCGCGGCCCCGCAGATCTCGCGGCGGCTGACCCGGGTGACGGGGCCCGGGGTCGGCTCCGCCGCGCTCACCGGCGGGGTGCTGCTGATCGCGAGCGACTTCCTCGCCCAGCGCGTCTTCCCGGACCAGCAGCTGGCCGTCGGGGTCGTCACGGGCGTGCTGGGCGGCGTCTACCTGATCTGGTTGTTGTGGAACGAATGGCGAGGCAATCGCGCATGAGCGAGGACCGCAGGGACGACCGCGGGGCACGGCTGCGGGGCGAGGGGCTGGCGCTCGGGTACGACGAGCGCACCGTCTCCACCGACCTGACCGTGGAGATCCCGGACGGCTCGTTCACCGTGATCGTCGGCCCGAACCCGTGCGGCAAGTCGACCCTGCTGCGGGCGCTGGCCCGGATGCTGAAGCCCTCGGAGGGGACCGTCGTCCTCGACGGCGGTCCGATCACCGCCCTGCCGTCGAAGGAGGTCGCCCGCCGGCTCGGCCTGCTGCCGCAGAGCTCGATCGCGCCGGACGCCATCACCGTCGCCGACCTCGTCGCGCGCGGTCGCTACCCCCACCAGGGCCTGCTGCGCCAGTGGTCCCGGGAGGACGAGCGGGCGGTGGCGGCGGCCATGGCGTCCACGGACGTGAGCGACCTGGCCGCCCGCGCCGTCGACGAGCTCTCCGGCGGGCAGCGCCAGCGCGTCTGGCTGGCGATGGTGCTGGCCCAGGAGACCGGCATCGTCCTGCTCGACGAGCCGACGACCTTCCTCGACATCGCGCACCAGATCGAGGTGCTCGACCTCTGCGCGGACCTCCACCGCGAGCAGGGCCGCACGCTCGTGGCGGTGCTGCACGACCTGAACCACGCCTGCCGCTACGCCACGCACCTCATCGCGATGCGCGACGGCGCGGTCGTGGCCGAGGGTGACCCGTCCGAGATCGTCGACGCGGAGCTCGTCGAGCGCGTCTTCGGCCTGCGCTGCCGGGTCATCCCGGACCCCGAGACGGGCACGCCGCTCGTCGTCCCGGCCGCCCGGCAGCGCCCGCGCGAGGCGTCGCTGCCCGTGGCCTCCGTCGCGAGCGCCTGAGGGGTCGGCCGAGGCGCCGCGTCCTGCGGCCCGGCCGGCCGCTAGTAGCCGGCGGGGTGCCGCGCGACGAAGCCGGCGGAGCTGCGCATCTCGCTCGTCCAGCGGGTGCCGCCGCCGCTGAGCGCGGAGGTGTCGTACCGGCGGCCGTCGACCACCATGTACATGTGGCCGGCGTTCGCGTAGATCGTGATGCGCTTGCCCGGGCCCGGCTCGCCGTAGCTCATGAACCCGCCCGAGGCCATGGGGGCGTCGAGCAGACCGGCGGCCGCCAGGGCGTAGCTCACGGAGCCGGAGCAGTCGTAGCCGCTGCTCGCGCCGCCGTGCCCGCCGCCCCAGACGTACGGGGTCGTGGCGATCTCGTTCGCCGCCGCGACGACGCGGGCGACGACGGAGCCGTCGCCGCTCGACGACGGGGCCGCGGACGACCCGCCGCCGCCGGAGGAGGGGGAGGAGGACGTCGAGGCGGACGCCCGGACGACCGACCGCGGGGCGGCGCGCGTGGCGCTCGCCTGCGCACGGGCGGCCCGGGCCGCCGCGGCCTGCTCGCGCTCGAGGCGGGAGATGCGCCCACGGACCCGCGCCAGCTCGCGGCTCGTGCCGGCACGGGCGGCGAGCTGCTGCTGCTTGCGCCGGAGGATCGCGTTGCGGACGACGTCGGCCTCGTCGCGGTCCTCGACGGCCTCCTTTGCCAGCGCGCTGAACCGCTCGCGGGCGTCCTTCAGGCGCCCGGCCTGCTTCGTGACGGCGGTCCTCGCGTCGCGCGTCTCGTCGAGGATCCGGCCGTTGTGCGCGGAGACGCGCTTGAGGAAGTCGACCCGCTCGAGCAGGTCGTTGAAGCCCCGCGAGGTCAGGACGACGGACACGATGTCGGGCCGGCCGGACTCGTACGCGCTGGCGAGGTTGGACGAGAGGACGTCCGTGGCCCGGTCGGCCTTGCGCTCCAGGCGGGCCATGCGCACCCGGGCGCGGACGAGGTCGTCCTGCGTCTCGCGCACCTGCGTCTGCCGACGGGCGACCCGGTCGTCCAGCGTCGCGAGGCGGCGCTGGGCGGACTGGAGGCCGGACTCCGTCTGCGCGATGCGCTCCGACGCGGCGGCGACCTTCTGACGCAGGCTCTGCGCCGCGGCGCGCTCCGCGGCGACGTCCGCCTGCCCGGCGGACGGGGCCCCGGCGCCCACCGCGATGGCGGCGGTGCCGGTGGCGGTCAGCGCGAGGGCGCGCAGCGTGGATCGGCGTCGTGGGGTCGGCGGCATGGAACCTCGTGGTGTCGTGCGCGGGGGCGCGCTCTCGCTCGCGCCGGGCGGCATGCGGCGGCGAACGGGGTCGCCCGGCGGAGGCCGAGCAGGGAACGACGCTAGACCGGCACGCCGCCCCGGCCAAGCGCCCGACCCCCTCTGCAAGCGGTCTTGCAGGACGCGGGTCCGGCGGGCCGCGGCCGACCGCGCGGGGAAGGCCGGGCCCGGGGGTGATCCGTCGGGCGTGGAAGGCCGACCCGGGGCGACCTACCGGGCGGCGCGGCCGGGCCCGGGCCGACCTGTCGGGCGGGAGGGCCGGGCCCGCTGCGATGATCCGCGCGTGCCCCAGCCCGTGACCCCTGAGCCCTCCCACGGGACCCCCGGCACCGCCGGGGCCGTCCGCCTCGTCCTCCTCGGGGGCGGCGAGCTCGGCCGCGAGGTCGCCATCGAGGCGATGCGCCTGGGGTGCGAGGTCGTCGCGGTCGACCGCTACGACGGCGCGCCAGCCATGCAGGTCGCCCACCGGTCGCACACCATCGCCATGACGGACCCCGACGCGCTGCGGTCCCTCCTGAACGCGGAGCGCGAGCGTCCGTGCGCGCGGCTGCTCGTCGTGCCGGAGATCGAGGCGATCGCGACCCCCGTCCTCGAGGAGCTCGAGGCGGGGGGCCTGCACGTCGTCCCGACCGCCCGCGCCGCGCGGCTGACGATGGACCGGGAGGGCATCCGCCGCCTGGCCGCGGAGGAGCTCGGCCTGCCGACCTCGCCGTACCGCTTCTGCACGTCCGCGGAGGAGCTGCGCGACGCCGTCGCCGCCCTGGGCACCGGCGACGGGAGCGGCCCGTTCGTCCCGTGCGTGGTCAAGCCCGTGATGTCCTCGAGCGGCAAGGGCCAGTCCGTCGTGCGCGCGCCCGAGGACGCGGACGCGTCGTGGGCCTACGCCCAGGAGTCCGGGCGGACCGGCCCGTCGGCCGTCATCTGCGAGGGCTTCGTGGCCTTCGACTACGAGATCACCCTGCTGACGGTCCGCCACGCGGGCGGCACCGCGTTCTGCGCGCCGATCGGCCACACCCAGGAGGACGGCGACTACCGCGAGTCCTGGCAGCCGCAGCCCATGAGCGACGCGGCGGCGGAGCGGGCGGAGCGGATCGCGCGCGAGGTCACAGACGGCCTCGGCGGCCTCGGGCTCTTCGGCGTCGAGCTCTTCGTCCGCGGCGACGAGGTCCTCTTCTCCGAGGTCTCGCCGCGCCCGCACGACACGGGCATGGTGACCATGGCGAGCCAGGCGTCGTCGGAGTTCGCCCTCCACGTCCGCGCGATCCTCGGGCTGCCCGTCCCCACGGACGAGGCAGGCCGCGTCCCGCTGATCGCCCCCGCCGCCAGCGCGGTGGTCCTC
>WLOB01000164.1 GCA_009699505.1 Actinomycetota bacterium
CCCCGGCACGCCGGGCGAGGGGCCGACCTCCCCGGACGGCCCCGGCGGCGCGCCCGGTACGGGTCCGGACGACCCCGGCGGCACGCCGGGCGACGGTGGCACCACCGACCCGGGGACGCCGACGGGCGGCGAGCCCGCCGCGCCGGACCCGGTCCCCGACGGCACCGCCGCCCCCGTCGAGGTCCTCGTGCCGCTGCCGTCGGGCGACGTCGCGACGACCCCGGACGACGGCGCGAGCGTCGGCGTCCCGATCCCGGCGGTCCCCTCCGCGCCCGCGGACCCCGACGTCCCCACGACGGCGGACGCCGCGGTCGTCGTGCACCTGCCCGCCGCGGACGAGCCCATCGGCGGCGTCCCGGAGGACCTGACCGTCGAGCCGCCGCCCGTCCTGGTCGAGCCCGACCCGGCGCCGGCCGGCGGCGCGACGGACCCCGTGCCGTCGACGGACGACCCGGCCGACCGCGATCCCGCGCCGTCCACCGGGGACGACGACGCACCGCCGACCGGGGAGGACGCGCCCTCGACCGGGGGCGACACGCCGACCGCCGGGAACGACACGCCGAGCACCGGGGACGACGCTCCCGGCACCGGCGACGGCGGGCCCTCCGCCGGGGCCCCCGCCGGCGGTGACCCCACCCCGGCGCCGGGCGAGCCCGCCGCGGGTGGCGGAGCGCCGACCGGAGCCGCCGGCGGCACGCCGTCGGAGGACCCGACCCCCGCCGGCGCCGCCGGATCGGCCGGCCGACGCGCCGAGGCGGCGGGACCGGGATCCGTCGGACGACGCGATCCCGTCGGGCCGCGCGGCTCCGACGGACGGGTCGGCCCCTAGGGCGCACGCTCCGCGCCGGCACCCGCCGACGTGGGCCGCCCGCATCGACGAGGCCGTCCCGACGCCGCCCGCATCGACGAGGCCGTCCCGACGCCGCACGCCTCGAGGCCACCGCACCGACGCCGCCGCCCCGACCCGCCGCCGCGCACCTCCCACGCACCCATCCGCACCGGGGCGACGCGGCGTCGCGGCCGGACGCGCCCTAGGATCCGCCGGGTGCCCGGAGCCCTGTGGATCGTCGGTCTCGGTCCCGGGGGAGCGGAGGACCGCACGGGTCGCGCGACGACCGCGGTCCGCGACGCCGACGCCGTCGTGGGCTACGGCCCGTACGTCGACCAGTGCGCCGACCTGCTCTCGGACGCGCAGCTCGTCGAGCGCAGCACGATGGGCCGCGAGGAGGACCGCGCCGCGCGCGCGGTGGAGCTCGCCGGCGAGGGGCGCCGGGTGGCGCTCGTCTCGTCGGGCGACACCGGCATCTTCGGCATGGCGGCGCTCGCGCTCCGTGCGGCCGCCGCGGTGCCCGAGGCGCAGCGGCCCGCCGTCGAGGTCGTGCCGGGCGTGACGGCCGGGACCGCGGCGGCGGCGCTCCTCGGCGCACCGCTCGGCGACTTCGCGACGGTCTCCCTGTCGGACGTCCTCGTGCCGTGGGAGCAGGTCGAGGCCCGCCTGTCGGCCCTCGCCGCGACCGACCTGGCGCTCACGCTCTACAACCCGCGCTCCCGCACCCGCACCTGGCAGCTGGACCGCGTCCGCGAGCTGCTGCTCGAGCACCGCGATCCGGAGACCTCCGTGGCGCTCGCCACGGACGTCGGCCGACCCGATCAGGACGTCGCCCTGTCGACCCTCGCCTCGTTCGACGCCGACGCCGTCGCGATGCGCACCGTCGTGCTCGTCGCCGGGCCGACCGCCGAGCGCGTCGGTCCGTGGCTCGTCACCGCCCGCGGGCGCTGACGGACCGGCGGTCCCCCCGGTTCTGGCGCATCGGCGCTCGGGTCGCGCGTATCGTTGCGTCGATGTTCTCCCCCAGGAACCGGACACCACTCGGGCGGCTCGTCGTCACCGGCGCGTGCGCGACCGCGCTGCTCCTCGGCCCCTCCGCCGGCCTCGCCGCCGCGGACGACGCGAGCCTCGCGAAGACGATCACGGAGCGGGCGCAGCAGCTCGACAAGCGCGAGAAGGCGCTCGCGAAGACGTTGAAGAGCCTGCAGCGCTCGCCCAGCCTGTCCCGCGCGAGGTCCGCGCAGAAGGACTCCGGCGCGATCTTCCGCACCACGGAGGCCTTCCGCGACGAGATCCGCGACGACGACGGCTCGACGGACAAGGGCATCCAGGCGCGCGACGCCGTCCTGCCCGAGCTGACGTCGATGGCGCTGGCGGCGCAGAAGCTGGACAAGCAGCTCGTGACCGCGGTGAAGAAGCGCCGCGTCTCCAAGGCCGTCGTGACGAGGATCGTCTCGGCGAAGCTCGTCCTCGACAAGGCCATCGGCAAGGTCATCACCGCGATCGGCGAGGCGTTCGCCGACGACGGTCCGGTCGACCCCGCGCCGACGCCGACCGACCCGACGGCCTAGACGGACCGGCGGCCGGGCGCGACGCCCGGCCCCGCGTCCTCAGAAGGCCCGCGCGTACTGGTCCGGCACCGGCGCCGGCCGGTGCAGGGCCTTCGCGGCGTGCAGCGGCCAGTGCGGGTCGCGCAGCAGCTCGCGGGCCAGCAGCACGAGGTCGGCCTGGCCCGTGCGGACGATGGTGTCCGCCTGCTCCGGCGCCGTGATCAGCCCGACCGCGCCCGTGGCGATGCCCGCGCCCTCGCGGACCGCCGCGGCCAGGGGCGTCTGGTACCCCGCCCCGACCGGGATCGGGGCCGACGGGACGTTGCCGCCCGAGCTCACGTCGACGAGGTCCACGTCGTGCTCGCGCAGCCACGTCGCCACCTGCACGGTGTCGTCGATGGTCAGCCCACCGGCGGTCCAGTCCGTGCCCGAGACGCGGACCGTCAGCGGCCGGTCGGGCCCCCAGACCTCGCGGACCGCGTCGACGATCTCGAGCAGCAGGCGCGCCCGCCCGGCCAGGTCGCCGCCGTAGGCGTCGGTGCGGTCGTTCGAGAGCGGCGAGAGGAACTCGTGCAGGAGGTAGCCGTGCGCGGCGTGCAGCTCGATCCAGTCGAAGCCGGCCGCGATCGTCCGGTGCGTCGCGGCGACGAAGTCCGCCAACACCCCGGCGATCCCGTCGGCGTCCAGGACGCTCGGCGTCGGGTAGCCGTCGGCGAACGGCCGGGCCGTCGGCGAGACCGGGGTCCAGCCGCCCTCGGATTCCGGCACCGCCGCGGGGCGGGCGTGCTCGCCCTCGACCTGCTGCTCCCACGGGCGCAGCGTCGAGCCCTTGCGCCCGGCGTGCGCGAGCTGGATCCCGGCGGCCGCGCCGTGCGCGTGGAGGAAGTCGGTGATGCGGCGCAGCGGCGCGACCTGCCCGTCGTCCCAGAGCCCGAGGTCCTGCGGCGAGATCCGGCCCTCGGGGCTGACCGCCGCGGCCTCCGTGATGACGAGCCCCGCGCCGCCGACGGCGCGGGCGCCGAGGTGCACGAGGTGCCAGTCGTCCGCGAGCCCGTCCGTCGCGGAGTACTGGCACATCGGGGACACCGCGATCCGGTTGCGGAGCGTCAGGCCGCGGATGCTCAGCGGGCTGAAGAGGTGCGGCGGGTCGGTGGTGTCGGCGGCGGGGCGGTCGGGCATGCGGGGTCCTCGAGGTCGGAGGGACGGGCGACCGACGCTAGGGGACGGCCCGCCCGAGCCCGTCCGCATGCGGGAACGCGGTGCAGCGTCGTCCGGAGGGCATGCCGGCACCCGGCCGCCACACCTGCGCGCTCAGAACAGCGAGAGCTGGTCGTCCGGCGGGAGCCGCGGCGCCCCGCCGCGGGTGCCCGGCCGACGGTCGGCGGCACGGATCGGGGACTCGGCCGGCCCGCCCGACAGCGCGCGGGAGCCGGGGGCGAACCGGCCCGGGCGCGTGGGCGGCGCGGTGCGCACGACCCGCTCGCCCCAGCGCTCGCCGACCTGGACGAGCCGGGCGAGCCGCTCCGCCTCGGCGCGGGGGAGGTGCGGGCCGTGGCGGTAGAGCTCCTCGTAGAGCTCGACCAGGTCGGGGCGCGCGTCGCCGAGCCACTCGAGGAACACCTCGCGCGTGCTGCCGCGCAGGTGCAGCCCCATGCCGCGGACGCTGATCGCCCCGGCCTCGCTGCACGCCGCCAGCAGCGCCTCGATCTGCGCGGGCGAGTCGTTGATGCCCGGCATGAGCGGCGCGGCGAGCACCGCCGTCGGGATGCCGATCCGGTTGAGCTCGGCGACGGCCGCCAGGCGGGCGCGGGGGTGGGGCGTGTGGGGCTCCGTCGTGCGCCACGCCTTCGTGTCGAGGCTCGGCACGGACAGCGCGGCCTCGAACCCGGCGTTGGCCTGCACCTCCAGCATGAGCGCCTGGTCGCGCAGCAGCAGCGGCGACTTCGTCAGCACGGAGCCGGGCACCCGGGCGTCGCGGATCGCCTCCCAGATCCCCGGCATGAGGCGGTACTTCGACTCGACCCACTGGTACGGGTCGGTGTTCGTGCCGAGCGCGACGGTGTCCCCCCACGCCGGGGTGCGGGCCCGCTTGGCGAGGTCGACGCGCAGCCGCTCCGGGGCGTTGACCTTGACGACGATCTCCTTCTCGAAGTCGCGCCCCGGGTTGAAGTTCAGGTACTCGTGGGTCGGGCGGGCGAAGCAGTACGTGCAGGCGTGCGAGCACCCGCGGTACGGGTTGACCGTCCAGCCGAACGGCAGGTCCGTCGTCGCCGGGACCTTGTTCAGGACGGTCTTGGCCTCGACCTCGTAGAAGCGCGTCTCGAGCGCCTCCGGGGCGTCGAAGCGCCGGACCACCGCCGGGTCGGACATGCCGGGAAGGTTGGCCGTCTCGGCGTCCGGGTCTCGGGTCAGGTGGTCCCACCGCATACGAACGCATGTTCGCACGGAACGGGGACGGACCGTCGCCGCCGCCCGGGCCGTGTCGGCTCGGCCGGGCGCTGGACGACAACCTCGACGAACGTCCGAGACAGGGTCGTGTTTGTCGCTGCGGACCCGCGGGTTCCTGTGGACCGCGCAGGGACGATGGGTCCGGCGCCCGGCGGGACGCCGGCTCGTTGCGGGTCGGGATGTCGCGGGTGCGCAAGGTGCGGCCGAAGGGTCGCCCGTCGTCGCTGATGCCGAAACAGCAGGAGCAGTGCCTCGCCGTTGGTCCCCCCTCGTCGGCGATGCGGGCTCCGGAATGGAACACACCCTGAGGACGAGGTGCATTCATGCTGGAAGAGGCGAGCCGTCGCGAGAAGATCGACATGGGTCTGCTGCGGCGGTACCACGAGGACGGCGACGTCCTCGCACGTGAGGAGCTGGCGGAGCGGTGCATGCCGCTGGTGCGGTCCCTGGCCCGGCGGTACGCCGGACGGGGCGAGTCGCTCGAGGACCTGGTGCAGGCCGGGACGATCGGGCTCGTGAAGGCCATCGACCGGTTCGACCTGGGGTCAGGCCACCGGTTCGTGTCGTTCGCGGCGCCGAACATCCAGGGCGAGATCCGCCGGCACTTCCGGGACCACACGTGGGCGGTCCACGTGCCCCGGTCGCTGCAGGAGCTCGACGCGAAGGTGCAGGGCGCGCAGGCCGCGATCCTGCAGGAGACGGGCCGCGAGGCGTCCGACGACGACGTCGCCGAGGCCCTCGGGATCACGGTCGACGAGGTCCGCGAGGCCCAGGCTGTCGGTCGCTCCTACCGGGCGACGTCCCTCGACGCGCCCTCGGGCGAGTCGCGGGAGATCATCGACACCTGCGGCGAGCGGGAGCGCGGCTACGAGCACGTCGAGGCCGCGGTCGTCGTGGAGGACGCGATGAACGCCCTGAAGGAGCGCGACCGGCGCGTGCTGCACATGCGGTTCCACGAGGGGCTGCTGCAGCGCGAGATCGCCGAGCGGATCGGCGTGTCGCAGATGCAGGTCTCGCGGATCATCGCCGCCGCGGTGGACCGGATGGGCGAGCACGTGCGGGCCGGCGAGCCCGCGCCGGTCGCGGCGTAGGGGTCGCACGACGGCGGTGCGGACGGCCCCACCCGGGTCGCCCGCACCGCCCCTCGCGGCTCAGGTCACTTCGTGACCTGGTCCACCGCCCCTCGCGGCTCAGGTCACTTCGTGACCTGGTCCACGGCCTCCTTGACCTTGCCGACGATCCCGTCGCCGCCGCCCTGGGAGTTGGGCATCGTGGACTCGGGGCCGTCGAACGCGTAGGGCGGGGCACCCTGCAGCGACGCCTTCTCGCCGAGCCGCGGGGCGGGCTCCGCCGTCGTGAACGGGACGCCGTCGGGCGCCGTCCCGTTCGCCCAGATCACGTCGTCCGGGACCGGCTCGTCGTGGTGGGCGAAGAACGCGTGCGCGTGCTGGGCGTACTCGCCCTCGTCGGGGACCTCGACCGGCACGGCCCTGCGCTCCGGGTTGAGCTCCTCGGCGGCGGCGAGCCACTGCATCTGGTGCTGCGTGTCGCGGGCGATGAGGAAGGACAGGAGGTCCTTCATGCCCGGGTCGTCCGTCAGGTCGCGCAGGCGCGCGGCCAGGGTGCGGCCGACCATCTCGGCGCCGGCGTTGGCGACCATGTTCGCCGCGAGGTTGCCGGAGATGTCGATGCAGGCGGCGTTGAACGGCACGCCGTCGGCGTCGCCGGGCATCGGGCCCATGCCGGCCGACAGGAGGTGCTTGGGCTCCATGCCGCCCATGCGCGCGGCGACGAGGGGGTTGGTCACCACGTCGTCGGACGCCGCTGCCGGGGCACCCTCGAGGTTCATCGCGACCGCCGTGCAGAGGAGCTCGATGTGGCCGATCTCCTCCGTCGCCGTGGACAGCAGCATGTCGCGGTAGCGCTCGGGCCCGCGGGCGCCGAGGCCCTGGAACAGGTACTGGTTCATCACCCGCATCTCGCCCTCGGGGCCGCCGATGGCCTGCTGCAGCATCCGTGCGAAGACGGGGTTGGGCTTGTCGACGCGCACCGTGTACGCGAGCTCCTTGTGGTGCGAGAACATGTGGGACGTCCTGACGTCTCGGGGGTTGACGTCGCGTTGCATACCCCGAGGCCGGAGCGGTATCCGCTCCTCGTCCCCGCCCGCGGAGGCTCAGGCCGCGAGCGGGTTGAAGCCCGCCGGGAGCTCGAGCCGGTGCGCCCGCATGAAGCCCTCGTCGGCGAGGATCTGCCGCGTGGGGCCGTCCGCGACGACCTGGCCCTGGTCGATGACGACGGCGCGCGGGCAGAGCTCGAGCGCGTAGGGCAGGTCGTGCGTGACGAGGATCGTGGTCGTCGGCAGGCGCCGGATGACGTCCGCCAGCTCGCGCCGGGCGGCCGGGTCGAGGTTCGACGAGGGCTCGTCGAGGACCATGAGCTCGGGCTCCATCGCCAGGACGCCCGCGACCGCGGCGCGACGCCGCTGACCGAGCGACAGCTGGTGCGGGGCGATGTCGCGCAGCTCCTCGAGACCGAAGGTCCGCAGGGACGCCAGGACGCGCTCCTCGAGCTCGTCGCCCTTCAGGCCGAGGTTGGCGGGCCCGAACGCGACGTCCGTGCCGATCGAGGGCATGAAGAGCTGGTCGTCGGGGTCCTGGAAGACGACGCCGACGCGCCGGCGCAGGTCGCGCGCGGTCTTCTTCGTCAGCTCGACCCCGCCGATCCGCACGGAGCCCCGCTGCGGCTGCAGCACGCCGTTGAGGTGCAGCAGCAGCGTCGTCTTGCCCGCGCCGTTCGGACCGAGCAGCGCGACGCGCTCGCCCTCGCGGATCGTCAGGTGCACGCCGCCCAGGGCCTCGGAGCCGTCGGGGTAGGCGAAGTGCAGGTCGTCGATGCCGACCGCCACGGGCGCGTCCTCGGCGACGCCGCCCGGGCCGCCGACCGCGCCGGTGCGCACGCGCGAGCGGGTCCCGCCGCGGCCCTCCTCGGCCTG
Organism: Actinomycetota bacterium; assembly: GCA_009699505.1. GTDB lineage: Bacteria > Actinomycetota > Thermoleophilia > Solirubrobacterales > Solirubrobacteraceae > Patulibacter. The sequence continues at coordinate 7,820 of WLOB01000164.1, forward strand.
GGCGAGCACGAGCTCCGGGGCCTTCTGCGGGGCGCGCGTCGTCCGCCGGTTGCGGCGCCGCCCGCCCGCGGGACCGTCGCCGTGCGGGGTGAGCGAGATCGGCAGGCCGACCTTCTCCTCGTAGCCCGGCAGCGTCACGCGGTAGACGCAGAGGTCGCAGTTCATGCGGACGTCGCCCTCGTAGCCCTCCCGGTAGCGGTCGAGCGCCACGCGGGCCAGCCGGCGGTCGGCGCCCAGGTGCGGGCCGCCGCGCACGGTCATCTCCGGGTGCCCCTGCGCCCACGCCGCGGCCTGCTCGTAGATCCGGCCGAGGAGGATGCCGGTGAAGAGGAAGAACGGGACGACCGCGATCGTCGTCGCGCCGAGCTTCCGGCAGCGCTCGAGGGCGTCGGGCACGCGCGGCTCGGCGACGGAGATCCACGCCGGCTCGACGATCGGCAGGCCCCGGCGGTCCGAGAGCAGGCGGCAGAGTTTGGCGAGGTCGCCCGAGGCGTCCGGGTCGCTCGACCCGCGGCCGACGACGACGACGCCGGAGGTCTCGACGGGCGCGTCGGCGAGGGTGGCCGACACGCGCTCCTCGGCGACCTCGAGGACCCGCGGGTCGATGGAGAGGTCGCGGCCGAAGCGGAAGCGGACGTGCGGGTGCCGGATGCGCGCCCGGGCCAGCGTCGCGGGGCCGTCGTTCTTCAGGTGGCCGGCGGCCAGCAGGACGATCGGCACGGAGACGATGTCCGTCGCGCCGTCCGCGACGAGCTTGTCGATCGCCTGGTCGGCGGAGGGCTCCGCCAGCTCGATGAAGCCGCCGGCGTGGTGCAGGTCGGGGTCGATCTCGCCGACGTGCGCGACGAGGTCCCAGAACTCCTCGACGTGGTCCGCGTCGCGGGAGCCGTGGCCGACGAGGACGAGCGAGGGGCGCTCGGGCGAGGGCGTCCCGGCCGTGCCGGCGCGGGCGTCGGACGGACGGAGGGCCA
>WLOB01000165.1 GCA_009699505.1 Actinomycetota bacterium
CACGTGCACGCCCCCGCCGGGCGCCGGGCGGCCGGTCGGTGCGCAGCGGCCCGCCGCGGGGCCCGGCGGCCCCCGCCGGGTAGCCTCGGGGCCATGTCGCTGATCGACCGCCTGCCCCGCCGCGGGCCCACGCTCCCGCCGTCCCGTCTCGACGGCCGGACGACGGTGGTCTGCGGCGGGGCGGGCGAGGTCGGCGAGGGGATCGTGGCCGCGCTGCTGCGCGCCGGAGCCCGCGTCGCGGTGCCGTCGCGCCGGTCCGAGCGCCTGAGCGCGCTCGAGGGGCGGCTGCGCCAGGCCGGCGCGCCGGTCGAGCGCCTCGTGCCGGTGATCGGCGACCTGTCGGCCGGTGACGGTCCCGCCCGCCGGCTCGCCGCGGACGTGCAGCGCCTCGCCGGACCGCCCGACCTCGTCGTCTCCGCCCTGGGTGGCTGGGACGCCGGCCCGCCGCTGGCCGAGCTGCCGATCGAGGAGTGGGAGCGCACCGTCCACGACGGCCTGCGGGCCCACCAGCTGGCGATCCACGCGTTCGTCCCGATGCTGCGCGACCGCCCCGGCGCGGCCTACGTGATGATCAACGGCGCCGCCGCCCGCTACCCCGTGCCGGGGTCCGGTGTGGTCTCCACGGTCGCCGCCGGCGAGCTCATGGCCGCCCAGGTGCTCGCCGCGGAGGAGTCCGGCTTCGGCGTCCAGGTCGAGGCGTACGTCCTCGGTCCCGTCGGCACCCGGTCCCGCGAGGAGGCCGCCCCGTGGATGGCGCGCGCCGAGCAGGTCGGCGAGGTCATCGCGGAGCGCGCCGGTCGGCGCTTCGCGTCCGGCGGCGGGCCCGCGGGCCCCGCGACGGTGGTGGAGATCCTCACCTCGAGCGACCTGGGCCGGGCCCGCGAGCTGCCGGCCGGCGGCGTGCGCGGCGCCACCGCGGGCCGCGCGGGCTGGGTGCTCTGGGGCCTGCAGACCGGCGGGATCAACCGCCAGGTGCGCCGCGGCACCCCGCCGCGCGGGTAGACCCGGCACCCCGCCCCGGGGTGGGCGGTGGCAGCTCGCGGCGCCTCGCGGTGCGGCGCGGGACCCCGTTCCGGGGTGGGCGGTGGCAGCTCGCCGCGCCTCGCGGTGCGGCGCGGGACCCCGCCGCGGGGGAGGCGGTGGCAGCTCGCCGCGCCTCGCGGTGCGGGACCCCGCCGCGTGGGGACGCCGAGGTGGCGACGCCGGACCGGCCGCCGCCGCCCCGCGGCCGGTCGGCCCGTGCCGGGAGAACGCGGCCCGCAGGGCCGCGCGCCGGACGGGACGCCGCCCCGCTCTCGGTCAGTCCCGGGAGAACGCCGACCGCAGGGCCGCGCCGAGGCCGACCGTCGACGTCTGCAGCAGGGTCGTCCGGTAGACGCGCGCGGCGACCACGACCACCCCGACGGTGGTGGCGACGGTGAGCGCCGCGGACAGGAGCAGGTCCCAGAGCGGCAGGCTCCCCAGAGCGGCCCGGACGGGCTGGACGATGGGCGAGGTCAGCGGGAACAGGCCGGCGATCTGCGCCATCAGGCCGTCGGGCGAGGCGATGACCTGGATCGACAGGAGCAGCCCGAGGACGAGCACCATGGTCAGCGGCGTGGTCGCCGACGTCAGGTCCTCCTGGCGCGACACGAGCGCCCCGGACAGGGCGAAGAGCGCGGCGTAGAGCGCGTAGCCCAGCACGAACCAGACCACGAGCAGGGCGAGCGTCTCCGGGGTCGACGCCGGCAGGTCCAGCGACCCGGTGGCCAGGGCGGCGCCGACGCCGACGGCCACGACGGTCAGGAGCTGGCCCAGGCCGAGGAGCCCGATGCCCAGGAGCTTGCCCGCGAGGAGCTCCCGCGGGTGGACCGCGGGGAGCAGCACCTCGACCACGCGCGAGGCCTTCTCCTCCACGATCCCGCTCGCGACCCAGATGCCGTAGATCAGGACGGCCATGTAGAGCAGCATGAGCGCCGCGAGGGCGAGCGTCCGCTGGTCGGGGCGGTCCGCGCGGGAGGGATCCAGCAGCTCGATCGACGCGGGGCCCGTCGCGAGGACGGACGCGGCGGTGCGCCGGTCGACCCCCGCGTCCCCCAGGGTGCGGGAGATCGCGACGTCGCGGCGGGCGGTCGCCAGGTACGAGCGGACGGTGTCGCCGGGCGGGTCGTCCGCCAGGATCCGCCCGGGCTCCAGGAGCGCGAGATCGGCGTCGCCGGACCGCACGGCGGCGCGGGCCCCGTCCCCGTCCCCACGGCGCTCGAGCCGCAGCACGACGTCGTCCGAGCCGCGGCTCAGCGCGCGGGCGCGCTCGGCCACCGCGGTGGTGACGGGGCCGTCGACGTAGGCGAGGGTGCGCTGCGTCGGCCCGCCGCCGGTCAGCACGGACGGGATGATCGCCAGGAGCGCGACGAGCACGAGGAGGACGACCGTGCCGACCTGGAAGGCGTTGGACCGCCCGCGCTCCCGGATCTCGCGCTCCGCGACGAGGCGGGTGCCGGCACCGAGGATCACGCGACGAGGTCCCGGAAGATCCGCGCGAGCGACGGGCGGTCGGGTGCGAAGGCGACGAGGTGCCCGGTCCGCTCGGCCGCCTGCAGCAGCGCCCGCTCCGCACCCGGGCGCTCGACGAGGAACCGGCGGGCGACGGGCCGGCCGTCGGCCGGGGCCGGCGCGTCCTGCAGCGGCCGCACGTGCTCCACGCCGTGCCACCAGTCGTCCGGGGCTCCGGGTGCCTCGACCACGAAGCGCCGCTCGGCGTCCCGGGCGCGCAGCTGCTCCAGCGTGCCCTCCGCCGCCAGCGACCCGCGCAGGAGGATCGCGACCCGGTCGCTCAGCCGCTCGACGAGCTCGAGCTGGTGCGAGGAGAAGAGGATGCTCGCGCCGCGGTCGCGCTCCTCCGCCAGCGCGCCCGCCATGACCTCGACGCCCATGGGGTCGAGGCCGGAGAACGGCTCGTCCAGGACGAGGAGCGGCGGGCGGTGCATGAGCGACACGCCGAGCTGCACGCGCTGCTGGTTGCCGAGCGACAGCGTGGAGAGGGGCCGGTCGGCGTACTGCTCGATGTCGAGGCGCTCGATCGTCGCCGTCGCGGCGCGCGCGGCGTCGGCGGAGCGCATGCCGTGGAGCCGGCCGAAGTAGCGCAGCTGGTCGTGCACGCGCATCTTCGCGTAGAGCCCGCGCTCCTCCGGCATGTAGCCGAAGGTGCGCCGCTGCGCCGGGCCGATCGGCGCGTCGGCCCAGCTCAGCGACCCGCCCGCGGGCTCGACGAGGCCGAAGACGGCGCGCATGGTCGTCGTCTTGCCCGCGCCGTTGGGGCCGACGAAGCCGAGGACCGTGCCCTCGTCGAGGCGGAGCGACACGTCGGAGACCGCGGCGACCTCGCCGAAGCGCACGTCGAGGTGGTCGATCGAGAGGGCGGGGGACACGGGCGGGACGGGGCGGTGGCGGGCACACCACCGCGACACACGTGCCCACATCTCGGCGGTCCATGCCGCAGTGTGTGTGAAAAGCCGGTGAACGATCGGGCGACGTCCCACCATGAGATTTTCGTGAGGACCTACACCCGGATTCCCGGTTGTGCAGGGGCGGTCGAGGTGGAACACTCCACCGCCGTGGACGTCCCCCAGCCCACGCTCGAGGCGTCGAGCGCCGCCAGCGAGGACCCCTCGCGCTCACCGCTGGCCGACGCGGCGCGGCGGCTGGCCGACGCCGGGCGGGCCCTCGATCCCCCGTCGGTCGGCGCGCCCCTCGGCGCCGCCGTGCTCGCGGCGCTGGCGGACGCGCTGCTCCCGCCGGTCCGCCGGGCGGCGTGGGTCGCGGTGCGGGTCGCGGCGGACGACGAGGCCGCGGCCGTGCTCCTGCGCGGGGTCGCCGACCCGGACGCCGTCGCCCGGACCCGGGCTCGGCCGGCGTGGCAGGACGCGGAGGCGTCGCTCGTCGAGGCGCTCGTGGTCGCGGTCGGCGCCCGGCCGGCGGGGCGGCTCGAGGAGCTCCTCGACGGCGGCGCGACGGGCGCGCTAGAGGCGGCGGGCGTCCCGGCCGCGGAGCACCCCGAGGCCCTGGCGCTCGTCGCCGCGGCGGAGGCGCCGCCCGCGGCGGACGGCGTGCCGCACGCGCCGACGGCCCGGACCGCGGCGTCCGTCGACGACGGGCCGGCGCTCGAGCTCCTCGAGCTGGTGGCGCGGGACGACGCGCCTGCGGCGTCGCTGCGCGTGGCGGCCGGGGAACGGGTCGCGCTGGTGGTCGACGACGCCGCGCTCGGCGACGGGCTGCTCGACGTCGTGACGGGTCGGCGGAGCGCCGGGGCCGGCGTGGTCCGGGTCGGGGGCGACGAGGTCGCGGCCGGCGGCGCACGGCCCGGGTCGGTCGTGCGGCTCGGCGAGCTCGCGGTGCCGGACCGCACGACGCCGGCCGAGCTCCTGCGGGAGTACGGCGCCGGTGGGGTGGACGACACGCTCGAGGTCGTGGGGCTGACGGGGGACGCGGCGACGCCGGTCGGCGACCTGGCGTCCGGGCCGCGCCGGCGGCTCGAGGTCGCCCGCGCCCTGGCCGGCGGGGCGTCCGTGCTCGTGGCCGGTCCCGCCACGCCGGGCGTGCCGCTGGACCGCCCGGCGACCACGGACGACCCGGGGGACGCGGACGCCGCCCGTCGGGACGGCGACGGGTCCGACGCGCTCGCCGCGGCGCTGCGTGGCGCCGCCGGTCGGGGACTCGCCGTCCTGCTGATCGCCACGGACCGCGCGGCGGCCGAGCGCCTCGCCGATCGCGTGGTGGTCCTCGCCGACGACCGCGAGGGCGGGGCCGCCGACGCGGAGGGGGCGACCCCGGCGCTGCGCGACGGGCCGGCGGACGCGATCCGCGACGGGGCCGCGCCCGCCACGGGCGACGACGGGCCGACGTCGGGCGACGACGGGCCCGCGGCCGACCCGGCCGACGCGGCCGACCCCGACCGTCGCCCCGAGGACCCCGCGGCCGCCGACGCCGATGCGCGCCTGCTGCTCCTGAACCTCGCGCTCCGCGGACTCTCCCGCACGGCCGCCGCGGACGCGGTCCGGGAGCAGACCGGCAGCGCCCCCGCGCCCGGGCTGCTGGGCGAGGTGTTCGACCGCGTCGAGCGCGTCGAGGAGCCCCGGGACGGGTCGGCCGCGTGATCGACCTCGAGGGCGTGACCGTCGCGGCGCGGCCCCGGGGGCGCGGGCTGGACCGGGTCACGTTCGCGGTCGGGGCGGGCGAGGCGACGGCGCTGCACGGCGCGCCCGGGGCCGGCAAGACGCTCGTCGTGGGTGCGCTGCTGGGCCTCGTCCCGCTGCAGGGCGGCAGCGCCACGGTGCTCGGCCTGCGCTACCCCGAGCTCGAGGAGCCGGCCCGGCGCGTCGGCGCGGTGCTCGGTCCCGTCGGCGCCACCCGCCGGACGCCGCGCGGGCTCCTGGGCGTCCGCGCCGCGGCGATCGGCGCGGACGGCGACGACGTCGACCGCGTCGTGCGCGACACCGGCCTGGGCCCCGCGGCGGACGAGCCGCTCGCCGGGGGGCCCGCCCCCCGGCGGTGGTGGACGGCGCTGGCCGCCGCGCTCCTCGGCCGTCCGCAGGTGCTCGTCCTCGACGGGCCGTTCGAGCACCTCGACGAGCGCGACGGCGAGGCCCTGGCGGCGCTCCTCGGCGGGCTCGTCGTCGACGGCACCACGGTCCTCGTCGCCACGCGGCGGCTCGAGCCGCTGCGGGGGCTGACGCAGCAGGTCGTGCTGCTCCAGGACGGCCGCGTCTCGGCGAAGATGGCCGCCGCCCGGCTCGCGGGTGCCGGGGGCGCCCGCGACGTCGTCGTCCGCAGCGCGGCGACCGACGTCCTCGAGCAGGGCCTGCGGCGCCAGCACTTCGAGGTGGCGCCCGCGGGCGACGACGGACTGCGCGTCGCCGACGCGTCGATCGCCGCCGTGGCCGAGGTCGCCCGGGCCGTGGGCGCCCCCGTCGACGAGCTGCGCCGCGCCGACGTGGACCTCGACCGCACCGCCGGCCGGCTGACGAGCCCCGCCGGCCGTCCGGACCCCGCCCCGGAGGCCCCGGACCCGCGCGTCGGCGAGGAGCTCCGGGAGCTCGACGGCCGCCTCGGCGAGCGGATCGACGCGGCGGAGCCGCCGCCGTGGATCGTCGTCCGCGGGGCCGCGCCGGGGGTCGGCACCTCCACGATCGCGCGCCTGGTGGCCGACGTCGCGGCGCGCTCCGGCGCACCGGGCGTCGTCCTGGTCACCCCGTCCCCGACCGCCGCGGCCGACCCCGTGCGTCCCACGGACCTCGGGCTGGAGGACCTGCTCCAGGACCTGCCGGGGCTCGACGGCGACGCCCACCTTCGCCCGTACCTCGCCCGGCTCGAGTCCGGGGTGGACGTCCTGCGCGGCGACCCCGCCGCGCTGCGGCCCGCCGCCCTGCGCGACCTGCGCGCGATCCGGACGATCCCCGGGGGCCGGGACGCCACCGTGGTCCTCGACGTCGGGACAGGGGACGGCGGCGAGCCCGCGCCGGGCGACCGCGACGTGCTCGTCGCCACGGCGTCCGAGGCCGGCGCGACCGGTCCCGGAGCGGGGGCGGGGTCCGGGACGGTGGTCGTCCTGAACCGCGCGGACCCCGCGGCCCGCGAGCGCTTCGCCGCGCTGCTCGGGAGCGGGCGCCACGCGCTCGTGCCCGACGAGCCCCGGCTGCCCGCGGCGCTGCTCGAGGCGGGCGACCCCACGGTCGCGGCCGGCGCGCTGGCGCGTGTCGCGACCCGCGCGCTCTGGGCCACCCTCGTTCACCCGGAGGGCCGGGCGGGATGAGGCGCGACGCGGTGGGCCGGGCCGTCGCGGTCGTCCGGGCGGAGCACGACGACCCCCACGGCGTCGTGCTCGGCGTCGCCTGCGCGGCCGGTGCGCTCCTGGTCGCGACGGTCGTCGCGGCGATCGCCGGGGGCGTCGAGGCCGAGCCGGCGCTGCGGGACCTCGCGGCGGTGACGGGGCTCCTGCTCGGCGCCGTCGTCGGCGTCCCGATCGGCGCGCCCGGCCCGGCCGCGGACGCCTCGACCGCCCTGCTCGCCCCCCGTCGCGCGACGCTCGTGCCCCGGCGGGCCGCCGTCGCCGGCGCGTCCGCCGCGCTGCTCGGCCTCGCGCTGGCCGTCGTCCTCGGCGGCGTCTTCGTCCTCGTCCGGGCCGTCGCGGGGCCGGGCGTCCCGGACCTCGGCACGGTCGCCGGGACCTGGTGGCTCGCGCCGCTCGCGGCGCTCGTCGCGGCCCCGCTCGCCTGCGGGACGGCCGCGGCGCTCGGGCGGTGGCCCGCGGCGGCCGTGCTCGCCGGGCTGGCGGCCGCGACCTGGCTGGGCGAGGAGCTGGCCGGCGCCGCCGGCGGGACCTCGCCGGCCTCCGCGGTCCTCGGCGCGCTGGGCCCCGGCGGTCCCGACGGCGCGACGCCGGCCGTGCTCGTCGCGGTCCTCCTCCTGCTCCCCGGCCTCCTCGCGGTGGCCGCCGCGTCCCTCGTGCTGACGCGCCGCACCCTGACCCCGGGCGGTCCCCCGACGTGAGCACCACCCAGATCCCCGCGCTGCCCCGCGAGGAGCGCGAGCTCCTGCACCGCCTGCTGCGCGGTGCGTCGGTGCAGGACGTCGCCTGGTCGGGCCGCGTGGCGCCCGAGCAGGTCCTCGAGCGCGCCCGCGCGGTCATCTACGTCTCGGCGCCCGACCTGCTCGCGGCGGTCGGCGAGTCGAAGGCCCGGCGCATCACCGACCTGCTGCTGGGCCTGCAGTCGCCGGGCCAGGCGGCGGGCACGGAGGACCTGTTGCGCGAGTCCGCGGACGCCCGCCGCTGGGCGCTCTGGGTCCGGGAGTACCTCGCCGACCTCTACCCGCACGGGCCGCCACCCGTCGAGGGTCTCGGCGACGCGCTGCCGCGGCCCGTCGAGCCGCCCGGCCGCTCGTCGCCGCGCGCCCGGCGACGCGCCCGGCAGCAGGAGGAGGCCCGCAAGGAGGCGCGCGCGATCGAGGCCGCGGGCGCGGCGATGTTCCGTCCCGAGGCGCTCGAGCACCACCGCGACGGGGCGGGCCGGATCGCCCTGCCGCAGTTCCGCGCCGGCCGCCGGGTCGTCGCGCTCGGCGTCCTGATGGTCCTCCTCGTGGCGGTCGTGGGGGCCGGGCTCGCGGTGCGGGTGCCGGAGTACCGCACGCAGGTGGCCTCCGTCGTCCCGACGCCCGCCGGCAGCCGGCTGCTCCTCCCGGCCACCGCGGAGGACCTCGAGCGCATCGAGGTCGGGTCGCGGATCCGCTGGCAGATCGGCGACGAGGACGGGCCGACGGCGACCGTCACCGCGATCACCCGCGACCGCCTGACCCCGGAGCGCGCGGAGGAGCGCTACGACCTCGGCGCCTCCGGTGCCGCGCTCGTCCCGACCGCGAGCCGCCTCGTCCTCGCCGAGACCGACGGGCGCCCCCTGCCCGTCGGCACCGCCGGTCAGGCGCGCCTGGAGGCCGCCGACCGTCCCCTCCTCGACCTCCTGCGCCCGTGACCGACACGACCGACACGCCCGACGCGACGGAGGACGCCCCGGCCGCCGAGGTCGACGCGCCGCGCACCGCCGACGCGACCGCCGAGGCCCCGCACGGGCGGAACGGCGCCGCGCCGTCGAAGGCCCCCGACGCCCCCGCGACGACCGATGCCACCGCGGCCGCCGACACCGCCGCCGACACCGCCGCCGACACCGCCGCCGACACCGCCGCCGACACCGCCGCCGACACCGCCGCCGA
>WLOB01000166.1 GCA_009699505.1 Actinomycetota bacterium
CGTCGACGCGCTGCACCGCGCCCTGGGCTCCGCGGTCGCGGCGGACGCCGCCGTGGATCCCGACGCGCCGACCCGCGGCACCCTGGTGGCGATGAGCGGCGGCGTCGACTCCGCGGTCGCGGCGCTGAAGGCCGGACCCGACGCGGTCGCGGTCACCCTCGAGCTCTGGCGCGACCCGGCCAACGACGCCGAGTCGTCCTGCTGCTCGCACTCCGCCGTCCGCCGCGCCCGCGACCTCGCCCACCGCATGGGCATGCCGCACCTGACGCTCGACCTGCGCGACGCGTTCCGCGACGGGGTCGTCACCCCCTGGATCGAGGACCACCGCGCCGGTCTGACGCCGAACCCGTGCGTCCGCTGCAACGGCAACGTGCGCCTCGACGCGATGCTCGACCTCGCCGACCGGATCGGCTGCGGGACGCTGACGACCGGCCATTACGCACGGACCACCGAGGACGGGCTGCTGCGCCTCGCCGTCGACCCGGGCAAGGACCAGGCCTACATGCTGAGCGGCCTGCGCCCGAGCTCCGTCGCCCGGATGCGCTTCCCGCTCGGCGCGCTCCTGAAGTCGCAGGTCCGGGCGCTCGCCGAGGAAGCGGACCTGCCCGTCGCCCGCACCCCGGACTCGCAGGACCTCTGCTTCCTGGCCGGCACGGGGCGCTCCGCGTTCCTGGCGCGCCACGGCGGCCTCGTCGACCGGCCCGGGGCGATCCTCGACGCCGAGACGGGGGAGACCCTCGGCGAGCACCAGGGCGCCCACCTCTACACGCTCGGGCAGCGCCGCGGCCTCGGCGTCGGGGGCGGCACCCCGCGGTACGTCGTCTCGACGGACGTCGGCACGAACGTCGTCACCGTCGGCCCGAAGGAGCTCCTGATGACGGACCAGGTGCGCCTGACCGACGTCGTCCTGCACGTCGACCCGTGGCGGGTCGACGGCGTGAAGCTCCGCTACCGCCAGCAGCCCCGGCGGGCGCGCGTGGTCGCCTCGCCCGGGGCCGGCGAGCGCGGCGAGGGCGCCGTCGTCCTGGAGGAGCCGCTCCTGCAGGCCGCCCCGGGCCAGACGGCCATGCTGCTCGACGGCGACGTCGTCGTCGGCTCGGGCACGCTGGCCTGAGGGGGCCCGACGGCCGGCCCGTCCGCCCGCCGACCGGCCTGCCCTCCGGCCCGGCCCGCCCGCCGACCGGCCCGCCGACCGAGCGGCCCGCCGGCCCGCCGACCGACCCGTCCGCCCTCCGGCCCGCCCGCCTGTCGCCGGTCAGTCCGGGCTCGACGGCAGCGTGAGCACGAACGTCGCGCCGCCGCCGGGCGTCCCCTCGACGTCGACCGTCCCGCCGTGGACCGTCGCGACCTGCCGGACGATCGCCAGGCCGAGCCCGCTGCCGTGCCGGCCGCGTGCGGTGTCGCCGCGGCGGAAGCGGTCGAAGATCCGTGCGCGCTCCTCGTCGCGGACGCCGGCGCCGTGGTCGATCACGCGGACGACCGCGGTCCCGTCGGGTCCCGCCGCGGTCCCGGCGGGTCCCGCCGCGGTCCCGGCGGGCACGGCCCCCGCCCCGGACCCGGCCCGTCCGGACCACAGCGACGCACCGGCCCCGTCGTCGCCGTCCCGCCCGCCGTCCCGCCCGCCGTCCCGCCCGCCGTCCCGCCCGCCGTCGCCGTCGCCGTCCCGCCGGCCCGGCCCGGGGCCGACCGTCACCTCGACGGGCCCGTCGCCCTGCGCGCCGTGGAGCGCCGCGTTGTTGACGAGGTTCGAGACCGCCCGCGCCAGGCGGTCGGGCCGACCGGCGACGACGACGGGCTCCGTGCCGGTCGTGAACGTCACGCCGCGGTGGTCGCGCCGCGCCCGGCCGACGCACTCCTCCACGAGCGCATCGAGGGCGACGGGCTCGTCCGCGCCGCGGTCCTGCTCCTCGCCGCGCGCCAGCTCGATCAGGTCGGCGACGAGCGCCCCCAGGTCCTCGGCCTGGTCCCGCACGTCCGCGAGGATCGACCGGCGCTCCTGCGGGGTCAGCGCGTCGTCGTCCTCCAGCAGCACCTCGGCGTTCGTGCGCAGGCTCGTGACGGGGGTGCGCAGCTCGTGCGACGCGTCCGCGACGAGGTTGCGCTGCTCGACCATGGAGCGGTCGAGCTCGGCGCGGGAGCGCTGCAGGCGGGCGAGCATGCCGTTGAACCGGCTCGTCAGCTCGCCGACCTCGTCCGCGGCACGGACCGGCAGCCGTCCGTCGAGGTCGGCGGTCGCCTCGACGTGCGCGGCCGCGGCCGCCAGGTCCGTGACGGGTCGCAGCACCCGGCGCGCCGTCGCCCGCGCCAGCAGCGCGGCGGTGCCCACGACGAGGATGCCGACGAGCAGGAGCACGACCCACAGCGTGCGCAGCGCGGAGTCGACGCCGGACATGGACCGCGCGAACTGGAACGCCTCCACGTCGAGGCCGAACCGCGCGTAGCGCAGCTGCGTCAGGTCGCTGACGGGCACCGTGATCATCCGCAGGCGGGTCCCGTCGACGGTGACGTCGCGCGGCTCGCCGGCGGTCCCGCGCGCCACGGCCTCGCGGTCCTCGGCGGAGACGGGCAGGGCGACGTCGCCGCCCAGCGGGGCGGAGCCCGTTGCGCTCAGGGCCTGCACGTAGTCGGCGGGCCCGCCGTCGCGGACCGGGGGGCTCGGCGGCAGCACGTCGCCGAAGCCGCCGGCGGCGGGGCCCGCGCCGCGGCCGGCGCCCCGGAGCACGCGGCCGACCCGTGGTCCGCGCCCGTCGACCGCGGTGCGCGCCTGGGCCCGCAGGCCGTCGTCGACGTCGCCCTGCAGCACGGAGCGGGTCGTCAGCCACGCCGCCGCGCCCGCCGCCACGACGACGAGCAGGGCGACGAGCGCGACCGTCAGCGAGAGCCGGCGGCGCAGCGGCACCCGCTACGCCTCCCGCAGCGCGTACCCGACGCCCCGCACCGTGTGCAGCAGCCGGGGCTCGCCGCCCTCCTCCGTCTTGCGGCGCAGGTAGCCGATGTAGACGCCGAGCGCGTTGGACGTCGCGCCGAGGTCGTAGCCCCAGACGTGCTCGAACAGCTGACCGCGCGACAGCACGACCCGCGGGTGGCGCAGGAACAGCTCGAGCAGCGCGAACTCCGTGCGGGTGAGCTCGATCGGCCGGTCGCCGCGGTGCACCTCGCGGGTGACGGGGTCCAGCCGGAGGTCCGAGAACGAGACGGCCTCGCGGCCCTCGCCCTCCTCCGGCACCTCGGCACGGCGCAGCAGCGCCCGGACGCGTGCCCGCAGCTCGCGCAGGGCGAACGGCTTGGTCAGGTAGTCGTCCGCGCCGGCGTCGAGGCCGTCGACCCGGTCGTCGATCCCGTCGCGCGCGGTCAGCATGAGGACGGGGGTGCGGTCCCCGGCGGCGCGCAGGCGCCGGCAGACCTCGAGCCCGTCGACGCGGGGCATCATCACGTCGAGGACGACGAGGTCCGGGGCGCCCTGGGCGAGCCGGTCCAGCGCGAGCTGCCCGTCGACGGCGACGGCGACGTCGTGCCCGTCGAGGCGCAGTGCCCGCTCGAGCGCCGTGACGAGTGCGGGTTCGTCGTCGACGACGAGGACCTGGGCCATGGCCGGGAGCGTACGCGCCGCGCCTGGGAGCCTCCTGTGAGGCACCGAAGACGCGGCGAAGAGCCGCCCGGGCCGATCGTGGGAGCGCCGCTCAGTTGCAGGCGCCGTAGACCCACTGGTCCGTCAGCCGCCGGCCGTTCGGGACGTCGATCTTCACGCGGATGGCCTGGCAGGCGCCCATGGGGTAGTCGATCGGGCCCGCGTAGTACCGGTACCTCCCGGCGTCGGCCCCGGTGCAGGAGCGGTATGGGCGCCCGCTGACCTGGCAGACCTGCAGCGACATGTAGTGCGGCGTGCCCTTGTACGCGACGGCGCGCAGGACGATGCACGAGGTCCCGTTCCGGCGCAGGTGGATCCAGACGCGGCCGAGCAGCCGGCCCTTCGCGCGGACCTCGCGCTGCGCGGTGGCGGTCGGGACGACGTCGCCGCAGACGGTCGAGCGGGCGTCGGCCGTCGGGGTCGCGGGCCCGGCGCCCAGGCCGAGGGAGAGGGCGCCCGCGGCGAGCAGGCCGGCGACGAGGGCGCGGGGGCGTGGGACGGGGCGGCGGGGGAGCATGGGCCGGACCGTAGACGCCGTGCGTGGCCGCGACGAGAGCGTCCTCACGGCACTCTCAGGGTTCGCCCGCCACGTCCGCGGGGCGCGGGCCGGCCCCCGGCCGCGGACCGGCATCCGGCCCCGGGGCCCATGGGGCACAATCCCGGTGTGAGCACCACCCGTCCCGTCACGAGCGACGAGATCCGCGAGACCTTCCTGGCGTTCTTCGAGGCCCAGGGCAGCCGTCGCCTGCCGTCGGCGTCGCTCGTCCCCGCGCAGCACGACCCCTCCGTGATGCTGACGACGGCCGGGATGCACCCGCTCAAGCCGTACTTCCTCGGGGCCGACACGCCGCCGTCCAAGCGCCTGACGAGCTGCCAGAAGTGCTTCCGCACCCCGGACATCGACAACGTCGGCGTGACCGCGCGGCACCTCACGTGCTTCGAGATGCTCGGCAACTTCTCCATCGGCGACTACTTCAAGCGCGAGGCCATCGCCTTCGCCTGGGAGCTCACCACGACGGGCTTCGGCTTCGACCCCGAGAAGGTCTTCGTGACCGTCTTCGGCGGCGACGAGGCGCTCGGCCTGGGCGTCGACCAGGAGTCCATCGACTTCTGGCTCGAGGTCGGCGTGCCGCGCGAGCGCATCGTCGAGCTGGGTCGCGAGGACAACTTCTGGCAGGCCGGGCCGAACGGCCCGTGCGGCCCCTGCACGGAGCTCTACCTCGACCGCGGCCCGGAGTACGGGCCCGCCACGAAGCCGGGCGAGGACGAGTCCGACCGCTTCATGGAGTTCTGGAACCTCGTGCTGATGCAGTACGAGCAGACGACGCACGAGGACGGCACCTCGACGCTGAAGCCGCTGCCGGCGAACTCCATCGACACCGGCATGGGCCTCAACCGCATGGCGATGCTCCTGCAGGACAAGGAGACGATCTTCGAGACGGACCAGTTCGTCCCGCTCATCGCGCTGGGCGAGGAGCTCTCGGGGAAGACCTACGAGTCCGGCGACGAGGTCGTCGACCGCGCGCTGCGGATCCTCGCCGACCACACCCGCGGCATGACGTTCCTCATCTCGGACGGCGTCGTGCCGTCGAACGAGGACCGCGGCTACGTCCTGCGCCGCCTGATGCGCCGGGCGATCGTCCAGGGCCGCCGGATCGGCATCGAGGGCGAGTTCCTCGGGAGGTACCTCGACGCGGTCGTCGAGGCCATGGGCGCGGCGTACCCCGAGCTCGTCGAGCGCCGCGAGGAGATCCGCACCTGGGTCACCGCCGAGGAGCAGGGCTTCGGTCGCACGCTGACTTCCGGCACCGCGCTCCTCGAGGAGCTGCTCGCGAGGGGCGCCGTCTCCGGCGCCGACGCCTTCAAGCTGCACGACACGTTCGGCTTCCCGGTCGAGATGACGGTCGAGCTCGCCGCGGAGCGCGGCGTCGACTGGTCGGGCCAGGACGAGTTCGACGTCCTGATGGCCGAGCAGCGGGAGCGGTCCAAGGCCGGCTCCCGTCGCGGCGACCACGGTGGGGCCTCCGCCGGCTCGATCGCGACGCTCGTGGCGCCGGAGCCGACCGCGTTCACCGGCTACGCGACGCTCGAGCAGCACACGACGGTCGCCGGCATCCTCGAGCGCGACGGCAGGACGTACCTCAAGCTCGCCGAGTCGCCGTTCTACCCCGAGGGCGGCGGCCAGGTCTCGGACTCCGGCACGATCGTGCTCGAGGACGGCACGGGGACCGCGACGGTCGCGGGCCTCGTCCGCGCCGGCGACGACCAGGCGATCGTCGTCGAGCCCGCCGGTGCCGTGGGCGACGGGCGCGACGTGGCCGACGTCGACTTCCGCACGGGGCAGGCCGTCGTCGCGCGCGTCGACGCGAAGACCCGCCACGCCACGGAGTGCAACCACACCGCGACGCACCTGCTCCACGCCGCGCTGCGCGAGCGTCTGGGCGACCACGTCCACCAGGCCGGCTCCGCGGTGCGTCCCGACAAGCTGCGCTTCGACTTCAGCCACCCGGGCAAGCTGTCGCCGGAGGACGTCCGGTGGGTCGAGGACCGCGTGAACGAGCGCATCCTCGCCGCCGACCGCGTCCGGGCGATCACCACGACGCTCGACGAGGCGCGCGCGATGGGCGCGCAGGCCCTGTTCGGCGAGAAGTACGGCGACGTCGTCCGCATGGTCGAGGTCGGCGACGGCTCCTTCAGCCGCGAGCTCTGCGGCGGCACCCACGTGCGCAACACCGCCGAGATCGGCGTCTTCAAGATCACGACGGAGACCTCGAGCTCCGCGAACGTCCGCCGCGTCGAGGCGATCACCGGCCCGGTCGCGGTCGACCACCTGCGCGAGCGCGACGCGCTGCTCGACGAGATCTCCGCCGTCGCGAAGGTCCCGCCGGCGCAGGTCGCCGAGCGGATCGCGAAGCTCCGCGACGAGGCGAAGTCGGGCGGCGCCAAGGCACTGCCCGCGGTCGACGAGGGCGCCCTGGCCGCCGAGGCGGTCGTCGTCGGCGACGGGATCGGCAACGTCGGGGTCCCCGTCGTCGTCGCCCGCGTCGAGGGCGTCTCGCCGAAGGACCTCCCGGCGATCGCCGACCGGGTCAAGGGCAAGCTGGACGGCCCGGGCGTCGTCGTCCTCGCCGCCCCGTCGGAGGACAAGGTGGCGCTGATCGTCGCCGTGGGCCCCGAGATCGTCGAGCGCGGCGTGAAGGCCGGCGACGTCGTCAAGGCCGCCGCGGCCGTCGTCGGCGGCGGGGGCGGCGGCAAGCCGACCATGGCGCAGGCCGGCGGCAAGGACCCCGCGAAGACCGACGACGCCCTGCGCGCCGCGCACGACGCGATCGCCGCGGCGCTCGGGGCCTGAGGGCCGGGGACGTGCCGCGCGGGACGACGGACGTGATCGCACGGCGCGCCGCCGTCCGCGGGACGACGGACGTGATCGCACGGCGCGCCGCCGTCCGCGGGACGAGGGACGTGGTCGCGCAGCACGCCGCCGGGTCGCGCGGCCACGGTCGTCCGGTCGCGACTCGGCGGGGCCAGCCGGGCCCGGGAGCCTCCGCGTGCGCGTGATGGCCCTCGACCACGGGTCCGCCCGCACGGGCGTCGCCCTGAGCGACCCGTCGGGGACGATCGCCACGCCGCTGCCGGCGATCCTGCGCGTGGGCGCCCGCAAGGGCCGGCGCGAGCTCCTGCGGCTCATCGCCGAGAAGGAGGTCGAGCGCATCGTCGTCGGCCTGCCCCTCGGCCTGCGGGGCCACGACACGGACCAGACCCGCGAGGCCCGCGCGTTCGCCGCCGCGCTGCAGGAGCACGTCGGCGACGGCGTGCCGGTCGAGCTCTACGACGAGCGCTTCACGACCCGCATGGCGCAGGCCGCCGGCGGCGAGGCGGACGAGGACTCGCGCGCGGCGGCGGTGCTCCTCGAGGAGTGGCTGCGGCGGCTCTGAGGGACGCGCTCCGGCGAGCGTCCCAGCGGACGGGCACGGGCTGCGGGGTGGTCTCGATCGTGACGCCAGGGGCGCACGAATCGCGACCACGTCGTATCGGCAGGCACTTCCGGTCGGGGTGGTCCCGATCGGTGCGCCGGGAGCGCACGGATCGCGACCACGTCGACGGAGCACGCGACGGATGTGGCCCGGGGCGACCGCACGACCGGCGCCGTGGGCCGCGGGACCCGGTCCGGTCGCCGGCCGACGGGTACGGTCGGTGCGTGCGTACCGTCCAGGACACGTGGAGCACCGACCGGGTCGTCGCCGCGCTCTACGACACCGCCGTCCAGCGCTCCGCCACCGCGTGGCTGGGGGCCCGGGTGCTGTGGGGCTTCGACTTCGGCGTGATCGACGAGGAGATCCGGCGGATGGGCGAGCTGCCGCCCGGGACCCGGGTCCTCGACCTGCCGACCGGTGGCGGCCTCGCGCTGCGGGCGCTCGGGCCGGACCACGGGCTGGACTACGTCGCGGCGGACCTCTCGACGGAGATGCTCGACCGCGCCCGGGGCCGGGCCGCCGCGCGCGGGCTCACCGGCATCCGGTTCGCGCAGGAGGACGCCTCGGCGCTCGGGTTCCCGGACGACGCGTTCGACGTCGTCCTCAGCCTCACCGGCCTGCACTGCATGGCGGAGCCGGCCGCCGCGCTGGCCGAGTTCCGACGGGTCCTCCGCCCGGGCGGCGAGCTGCGGCTGACGACCGTCGTGCGCGGAGCGGGCCGCCGCCACGACGACGCGGTGCGGCTCCTGCGCGGCCTCGGGGTCTTCGGGCACGTCGGCACGCCGGAGGACCTGGGGGAGTGGCTCGACGCCGCGGGCTACGCCCACGTGGACCGGTCGCAGTCGGGCGCGCTGGCGATCGTCCGCGCGACGGTCTGAAGCTCCGGTCGCGCACGCGACGGGTCCGTTCGACTAGCGTTCCCGCGATGCCGACGACGGACGGGACGCAGCGGTGAGCCCCCGCGGGCGGCGTGGGGGCGGGGCCCGTTCGGAGGACGACCGCCAGCAGGCGCGCCTCGAGCGCGAGCAGCGCCGCGCACAGCGCGAGGGCCGGCCGGTCCCCCGGAGCCTCGAGGACCTGCCCACCGCGGAGCCGGGGATCGACCCGTCCGCCGTCGCGCCGCCGTCGTCCGA